>NZ_DJGW01000005.1:3115-35284 GCF_002432845.1 Sphaerochaeta sp. UBA5836 | reverse complement strand
TTCTTCACTATCTGGGCAGGTCAGGCTGTCTCACTTATTACCAGTGCCATCCTGCAGATGGCAATCATTCTCTACCTTACCGAGACTACAGGCTCAGCTTTAGTCCTGTCGCTTGCCTCCTTGGTCGGTTTTCTGCCCTATGCCGTATTGGGGCCCTTCATCGGCGTGCTGGTCGATCGATGCAACCGCAAACACATCATGATTCTCTCAGATTTGGTTATTGCTCTTGCTGCCGCTATTCTCGCCTTTGTGGCACTCTCGGGGGCGCTGCCGGTATGGCTGGTGATGGCAACTCTTTTTGTACGGAGTGTGGGGACGGCATTTCATACCCCGACACTTTCGGCGGTGACACCTCTTCTGGTGCCCCAAGACATGCTTGCCAAGTGTGCAGGGTACAGCCAGGCGATCCAATCGGTCAGCCTGTTGCTCAGTCCGGCACTTGCAGCATTCCTGTATATGGTCTGGGATCTGACAGCCGTCATCGCCTTGGACATCGCCGGGGCTGTGGTTGCAAGCATCACTGTGGCTTTGGTGAGTATTCCGAAGCTGCAAGGGCCGCATGAAACGACCGAACTTCACTTCATTAGGGAGATGAAGGAAGGTTTTGCAGCCCTGCAGGCTAACAAAGGTCTCTTCACCCTGCTTTGGATCGGCTTCCTCTTCACGTTTATCTACATGCCCATCAACGCGTTGTTTCCGCTGATGAGCATGGAGCACTTTGGGGGGACTGCATTCCATGTTTCCCTTATTGAGGTCACCTTTGCTTTGGGCATGCTTGCAGGAGGCTTGGTATTGGGACTTCTGGGAACGTTGGGCAAGCGAAATCTTCTGATCGCCGCGTCCATCGCTGTCATGGGCCTTGTTCTCGTAGTCTCCGGCTTGCTGCCTCCAAGCGGGTTTTTGGTATTCGCAGCCAGTTGCTTGGTTATGGGTTTTGCAGCTCCTTTCTATGCCGGGGTGCAGACTGCGTTGATCCAGGAGAAAATCCAGCCGCAAGTCCTGGGTCGGGTATTCTCCCTCATCGGCAGCGTACAAGGCTTTGCAATGCCGCTTGGGCTTATGCTCAGTGGCTTGCTTGCCGATGGAATCGGAGTAAGCCGTTGGTTTTTTGTGTCGGGAGTGTTGCTGTTGCTGGTAGCTTTATTGGCTTTCCTGTTGCCCTCACTCCGAGAGCTGGAGTAATAAGCATGCTGGAGGGGAGAAGATTCTACGCACGTAGGATCTTCTCCATTGCCTTCCCCTTGGCAAGCTCGTCGATGAGCTTGTCCAAGTAGCGGATCTCTTTCATGATCGGGTCTTCGATCTGATCAAGGCGCACCCCGCAGACCGAACCGGTGATCTTGCTTCTCGCAGGGTTGGGAGACGGGCTTTGCCTGATGAATGTTTCGATAGTTGTCTCGTTCTTCACGTGCTCGTCCAGCTGATCCCGGGTATAGCCGGTCAACCAACAGATGATGGTATCCACATCATCCTTGGTCCGCCCTTTCTTTTCTGCTTTCTGGATATAGAGCGGATAGACAGATGAAAAGCTCATTGCATAGATTCGATGTGGTGCCATGGCAAACTCCTCCTGAATCCTATCCTGATGAGGATGTTGCTAATGCGTATGCCGATGGGTGGCAGCCATCGTTTGTTCAATGGCTTCAATGGAAGCATCAAGATTTTTGGAAACCATCAAGGAATAGAGCATGTCGATGACTGCTAATTGATTGATACGCGATGTACTTGCGCCCTGGCGGTAAATTCGTTCAGAGGCAGGAACTGAAATATGAATGCTGGAGAGCCGGCGGATGGTATTGTCACTATCCATTGTGAGTGAAATGATGGGTACTTTATTCTTTCGTAGTTGCTCTGCCGCAGCTTTCATAGAGTCATTTTCTCCTGAATATGAGATAATGAATGCACAATCCTGCTGCTTGAGTGTAGATGCTGCAGTCAGCTGCAGATCGGTATCATGTGTATAGAAAACAGGCAGTCCGAGCCGGACGAGTTTCTGCATAAAGTCAAAGGCAACGACTCCGGAAGCTCCAACGCCGAACAAGGCAGTAGACCGGGCTGACAAAATGGCATTCACCGCTTGTTCCAAGGAATCTCCATCAAGTGTTCTTTCAAGCGCTGTGAATGATTGTTGAAGCCGCTGAATGACCGAGTGAATTACTGCTGCTGGAGCTGTTTCGGACTCAAGCTCCAAATCAGGGACATACCGTTCATCATAGTTGTCAAACACATCACGTGCGAGCCTGATCTTGAAGTTGCTGAAACTGGAGAAATTGAGATGTTTGCAAAAACGAATAACTGCTGCTTGGCTGGACCCACTTTGCTTGGAAAGTTCTCGAACATTGAAGTGTAAGGTTTTTTTTGGTTCTCGAAGCACGTACGAAGCAACCTTCTTCTCTGAATCACTGAGACTGTCATAGTGTGCATTGATTTCAAATAGAGCGCCCTCGATCCGAACTTTCTCCTGCATTTAGGTTTCCTTCTCTGAATAATTTTACTGGGAATGTTTTCCCTGATACAAGCGAATCATCTCTGAAATTGGTCCGCTTGATTGTTTTTCCAAAGCCAGTGCTGTTTCAGCATCAACACCAAGAAGAATCATCAGAATCGCAACCTTCGGTTTTTTCCCTGATTCATAAAAAGCTTGTACAGCCTCTGCTTCCGTACAGCCAGTGGCTTGCTTGATGAGTCTCTTGGAGCGTTCCACCAGTTTCTGGTTCACCGGAGTCAAGTCAACCATCAGATTGTGATATACTTTTCCCAGTCGTATCATACTTGCCGTTGTAAGCATATTTAAGACCAACTTTTGGGCCGTACCTGCTTTGAGTCGGGTGGAACCTGTGATGATTTCAGGTCCGACATCCAGAAATACTGCATGGTCGGCTGCAGAGAAAGTTTTTGAATCCTTGTTGCAACTGATAGCTCCAACCACAGCTCCAAGGCTTTTTGCATATTCCATTGCACCTATTACAAAAGGAGCCTGCCCTGAAGCTGTGATGCCAACCAGTACATCGTCGGAGGTGAACTTGATGGCTTCAAGTGCGCTCACTCCTGCCTGCCTATCATCTTCGGCATTCTCGATGGAACGAGTCAAGGCATCCCTTCCTCCGGCAATGATTCCCTGAACCATTGTCATTGGGACGCCAAAGGTAGGGGGACATTCCGAGGCATCAAGAACTCCCAACCTGCCTGAAGTCCCTGCTCCGATGTAGACCAACTTTCCCCCATTTTTAAAAGATTCAACAATATCATTTACCAATGCTTCAATGACATGTAGTTGCTTTTCCACTGCATACGGAACTGTTTTATCCTCATTATTCATGATTTGAAGGATACGAAACACGGAGAGTTCATCTATATTTGAGGAATTGTGGTTGCACTGTTCGGTGGTTAGCTGACCTAATTCTTCTTGTGTGATCGGTATATCCATTGTGTGAAATCCCCTTCAGGTGGATATTGAATAATTTTGTTATGGTTTTACTGTACCATTTCAGACCGATGATGTAAAGAAATATTATTTTAAAAACATTTGCGTTTTGAAATATTGTGCCATATACTATCCGTGATGGGGATAGGCATATGAATCAGATGGATTTTCTTCAGTCGTATCGCAGTCGTTTGAACCACAAGCTTATAGGACTTATGTCAGGAACATCTTTGGATGGTGTGGATGCAGTGCTGGTCTGTATCGAGACCGATGAGAACGGTACTACTACCCGGATTACTCTGGAAGATCAAGTATCCATTCCCTATACCAAGGAAATGAAAGAACTCGTGAGCAGGTTATGTGTGCCCGGAACTTCAGATATCAACGATATAACGTTGGCTCATAGCGGTATCGCCTACTGGAATGCAGAAGCAGTCAATATGCTTATCAAACACAGCAACATAAGCCGAACGGCTGTCGATGCTGTGTGCATGCATGGGCAGACGGTTTGGCATGCACCGAACCCCCAATCTTTTCCGGGACCGTCAGGAGTTTTGGAAGTGACTGGCACGTTGCAACTCGGGAACCCTCAATATGTAGCATCCCTTACCCGGCTGCCCGTAATTTCTGACTTTCGTTCTGCTGATATGGCCGCAGGAGGCCAAGGGGCTCCGTTGGCTCCCTATATCGACTATCTATTGTTCCATCAGAAGGGCAAAGGTGTGGCTGTGCAAAATATCGGAGGTATCGGTAATGTTACGGTGCTTCCACTCGGAGGAAGACCCGAAGATGTTTTTGCATTTGATACCGGTCCTGGCAATATGATTATTGACCAGCTTGTAGCCTTGCATACAAAGCAGCAAAAGCAATTTGATGAAGGAGGGGCGATTGCAGCCTCAGGTAGGGTGTGTGAAACATTACTTGCTACCTTACTTGAAGATTCCTATTTTGCAAAATGTCCCCCAAAAAGTACAGGGCGTGAAGTATATGGACAAGAATTCACCAGACAATTGCTTCAGAAGGCGGCAGCTTTACAGCTCTCTTTCGAGGATACTGTAGCAACAGCCACGGCATTTACTGCTCGTTCAATCGTCCAATCATATAAGGATTTCGTTTTACCTGTTACAGCCCTGCATACTGTAATTGTCAGTGGTGGTGGAGCACGCAACAAGACGCTACTCTCTATGATTCGACGCTACTTAGGTGAAGGTGTCGAGGTTGCTGTATCAGATGATTTTGGCATTCCCGACCAAGCTCGTGAAGCCATGGCTTTTGCTTTAATGGGTCACGAGTCCTTACTTGGTCGGCCTTCGAACCTGCCTGCAGTAACCGGTGCTAAAGAGCCCGTAGTGCTGGGTACAATTACCATGCAACAGCTCTGATGTATGTCAGATGAGTATCATTTCATAGGAGTTAACGATGAAGAAACGCAATCTGTTCGTATTGTGCACTGTACTGGTAGTCCTGGTCGCAGTCTCTTCTGCTTTTGCTGCCGGTGTAGCCGAACAGGCTCCAGCTGCCCAGAAGTCTCAGACCTTGACAATCGGGGTGAGTCAGGAAGCAGTAGGCTTGGACCCACATATCGTAACGGCATTCTCCTCGATGCGTCGTTTGGATTTGCTGTACAATCGTTTGGTACGTCTCGATGAAAACATGCAGGTGGTACCTGACTTGGCAGAGTCATGGGAGATTCCCAACAATCTGACCTACATTTTCCACTTGAGAAAGGGAGTCAAATTCCATAACGGAAGGGAAATGACTGCCGACGATGTAAAGTATTCACTCGAGCGAGTCCTCGATCCGGCTACAGCTTCTCCCGGACGTTCTTACATCTCCACCATCTCCAAGATTGAGGTTGTGGATGCATACACTGTCAAGTTGACACTTTCCTCACCTCTTGCGTCCCTCCTGGATGCACTTACTTCAAACAATATTTCCATCGTACCTCGTGAAGCGGTGCAGGAGCATGGAAATCTTCAGCGTGTTGCAGTCGGCACCGGGCCGTATATGCTCAAAGAATGGGTGGTGGACAACTCTATGACGCTGGTAAAAAACCCCAACTACTTTGAAGCAGGATTGCCCAAGAGCGACCAGGTAATATTCCGGGTTATCCCTGAAGAAGCTTCCCTGTATGCGGGTGTTCGCTCCGGGAACTTGGATTTAGCTACCATTAATGATGGGGCAACCATTCGACAAGCTAAGGCAGACAAGAACGTAGTTGTCATGAGCAAGCCGGGCATGAACGTTCGTGTTTTCAGTTTCAACAACCAGAAGAAGCCCTTTGATGATATCCGCGTTCGTCAGGCTGTCGCTCTTGCACTCAATCGATCTGAAATCTTGACCATGGCCGAATATGGTATGGGTGCTACAACGGGTCCGATTCCCATCTCCGCCAAGGTATGGGCGATTCCTCCTGACCAACTCCCTCTTGGAAAGACCGACTATGCAAAAGCAAAACAATTGCTGGCTGATGCGGGATATCCTAATGGATTTGCCTTCGATATCGTGTGTTCCTCAACCTATGAAGGGGGGTTGGCTGTGGCACAGGTGATTCAGAATCAGCTGAAGAACATCGGGCTTACCGCAAATCTGGACGTTGTGGAATGGGGCAATTACATCGATCGTTGGGCGAAGCGTGACTTTGCCACCATGGTTGAACTGCGTGGTGGAAGCAGTGAGCCTGACCGATTCCTGTATAGATCGCTGCACAGCACCGGTGGTGTCAACAATTTCATGTTCAAGGACGCAGAAACCGATGCGCTGCTTGAGTTGGGTAGGGAACAAACCGATCCAGCCCAAAGAAAAGCCACATACGACAAGGTGCAGGTGGTGTTGAGCGAAAAAGCTCCGCTGGTATTTCTCTATAGTCCGAACGAGAACCAGGTTACCAGTCCGTATGTCGAAGGTTTCAAGCAAATCGGTAATGGCAGTCTCTACTATGTGACCCATGCCCAGGTAATCAAGTAACAATTGCTACTGTACTCCTCCCTCCGGGGAGGAGTCTCTCCACTTTATTGTACTGAGGTGTTTCGTGGGAAAATACATTATAAAAAGACTGCTCTCTCTTGTACCTGTCCTTATCGGGGTTTCCTTGATTGTCTTCTTCCTGGTTCGAATGATTCCTGGTTCTGCATTGCAAATGTATATGGGAACACAAGTTGAGGCAACCCCCGAGCAAATGGAAGAGCTCAAGCGATTGTTCGGAGAAGATAAACCAATTCCAGTCTTGTATATTGAGTGGGTAGGGGATTTGCTGAAAGGAGATTTCGGATATTCCCTGAGAACCGGCCGGCCTGTATTGCCTGATATTCTCAATCGGCTTCCCATCAGTCTCGAGCTGACTTTGTATTCGCTTATTCTGGCTCTTCTCATCGGAATCCCGTTGGGAGTGCTTTCTTCCTTGCGTCAAAACACTTTTGGGGATTTTTTCAATAGGGTTGTCGGGCTTATCGGCCTTTCCTTGCCGCAATTCTGGCTTGCTGCATTAATGGTAATAGCATTTTCAAATTCTCAAGGCTGGATACCGATGGGCAATTATGTCAGCTTATTGGAGAATCCTCTCAAGAATTTGAAAATGTTCTTCCTCCCTTCCCTTGCCATTGGGTTTGGATTTGCAGCCGTGGTCATGCGGTATACCAGAAACAGCATGCTTGAGGTATTGCAGATGGACTATGTAAGGACAGCAAGAGCAAAGGGGCTTCCATACCGCAAGGTTATCATTGTTCATGCTTTGAAGAATGCAATCCTCCCTGTTATTACGGTAACGGGATTCAATGCAGGTTACCTGCTCGGAGGATCGATAGTAATCGAGGAAGTGTTTGCATTGCCCGGTATGGGACGGCTTGCCCTCTATGCCATCAACCAACGTGATTACCCTGTCATCCAGGCAATCGTGCTTGTGATAGCAACCCTCTTTGTGTTGGTCAACTTGATTACCGATCTGGTGTATGCATTGGCAGACCCCAGAATCCGTCTGGTCGATGAGAAGAGGTGATGGTATGAAGACTCCACGATTGTTGCGTAATAAAATCGCTGTTGCTGGACTCGTGCTGATAGTGCTCTATCTGCTTATAAGCGTTGTCTCATTATTCTGGCTGCCGTTCGATCCCCTGAATATGGACGCAGAGCAGATTTTACAGCCACCTTCGTTCGTTACAGGACACTTGTTTGGGACTGATGAATTTGGTCGAGATATTCTATCGCGTATCATGAAAGGAACCTCGGTTTCCTTCATCATCAGTGTCAGTGCAACTGCTTTAGGAGCTCTGATTGGTATTTTCATGGGGGTGTGGGCAGGCTATCTCGGTGGAAAAGCGGATAATATCATTATGAGGATTGCAGATATCCTCTTCTCTTTTCCATCTTTGTTGCTTGCAATTTTCATTATGGCAATTTTGGGTGAGCATACGTACAACGTAGTGCTTGCAATCGGTATAGTCTATATTCCTCAATTTGCAAGAATCAGTCGAGGTTCAATCATTGCGTTGAAAGGGAATGAGTTCATCAGGGCCGCCAAATCAAATGGGGCTGGAAGAACCTATATCCTCATTCATCATCTGCTGCCCAATATTACCGCTCCGCTCATCGTACAGATATCGCTGTCACTCTCTACTGCCATATTGCTTGAGTCCGCATTGAGCTTCCTGGGATTGGGGGTTCAGCCTCCTAATCCCTCTTGGGGGAATATGCTCAGTAGTGCACGCAAGGTCATGATGTTTGCACCTTGGACTGCGGTATATCCCGGACTGGCTATTGTTTTGTTGGTGCTCGGATTCAACCTGTTAGGAGATGGATTGAGAGATATTCTTGATCCACGGCTCCGTAATGTTCGATGAGGAATGTGAGAATGAAAGAATCCCCAATTTTGCAGGTGCAAGCGTTGATGACGGAGTTCAAGACCGAGCGAGGCATTGTCAATGCCGTGAACAAGGTCTCCTTCGATGTTGGACGAGGTCAGACTCTGGGAATCGTGGGAGAGTCGGGTTCTGGAAAATCCGTCACCAATCTCTCCATTCTCCGCTTGATCGAATACCCGCCAGGACGTATTACCGGTGGAAAGGTGCTATTTCATGGCAAAGATTTGCTGGATGCTACGGAGCAAGAGATGCTGGGTATTCGAGGCAAACATATTTCCATGATTTTTCAGGATCCTTTGACTTCCCTCAATCCGGTGATAAAAATCTGGAAGCAAATTGCCGAGGCTTTGATGCTTCACCAGGGGATGAAGAAAAAGGAAGCAAAGAAGCAAGCAATAGAGTTGTTGCGGATTATTGGTATTCCAGATCCCCAAATGCGGGCGGAGTGTTATCCGCATCAATTTTCGGGAGGAATGCGCCAGCGTGTCATGATTGCCATGGCCTTGTCCTGCAATCCGGATATTCTCATTGCCGACGAGCCGACTACCGCTTTGGATGTGACAATCCAGGCACAGATTCTCGATCTCATCCGTACCAGGCGAGATGATCAACAGACGGCAGTAATCATGATTACCCATGATTTGGGGGTCATTGCAGAGATGTGCGACCAAGTCTGTGTGATGTATGCTGGTCGTATTGTAGAGCGTGCTGATGTATTCGATTTGTTTCAATCGCCCAAGCATCCATACACACAGGGCTTGCTTGACTCTATTCCTCGATTGGATCGGACCGGTGCTGAAAGGTTGCACTCCATCAAGGGCTCTCCACCCGATTTGCTTCACCTTCCCCAAGGTTGTCCCTTCAAGGAACGCTGTGATAAGGCCATGAGTCGTTGTGCTATCGAGTTGCCTCCCGAGCTTACACTCATCGGATCCTCCAATCCAAGAAAGGTTGCTTGTTGGTTGTATGCAGAAAAGGAGGAAGTCGATGCAAACGCGTGAAACACTCTTGGAAATCAAGGATCTCAAGGTTCATTTTCCCATAGAGAAAGGTCTGCTCTTCAAGAAGGATGTAGGTTCGGTTCGAGCTGTCGATGGTATCTCTTTTTCCGTATATAAAGGTGAGTCCTTGGGCCTTGTCGGGGAGTCGGGTTGTGGTAAATCCACGACCATCATGGCCCTTGCACGGCTTGAACGCATAACAAGCGGACAAGTTTGGTTCGAAGGCAAGGATTTGGCAACGCTGAATGCGGAGCAGCTGATACAAGCCCGCAAGGATTTCCAAATCATTTTCCAAGATCCTTACTCTTCTCTTGATCCTCGTATGCGTGTCATCGATATTGTTGCAGAACCCATGCGTATTTATACAAAAAAAGCCATTCTTACGCTGACGGAAAAGGAAATTGAGGAGAAAGCATTGGGCTTGCTGGATAAGTGTGGTTTGCCTGCTTCCTATGCCAAACGATATCCTCATGAGTTTTCTGGTGGACAGCGGCAACGAATTGGAATTGCCCGGGCCCTGTCGCTTGGCCCGAAGCTTATTCTCGCCGATGAACCTGTAAGTGCCTTGGATGTATCCATCCAATCACAGATCCTGAATTTGCTGAAAGACCTGCAAAAGGAATTTGATCTTACTTTTATATTCATCGCTCACGATCTGTCAGTGGTTGAATATTTTTGCAATAGGGTTGCAGTAATGTATTTGGGAAATATCGTCGAGATGGCGCCTTCCCATGAACTGTATGTAAATCCAATGCATCCATACACGAAAGCGCTGCTTTCAGCAGTTCCGATTCCTGATCCTGTTGCAGCAAGGACACGAAAGCGCTTGATTCTCAAAGGCGATGTACCTTCTCCCAGTATAGTGCGTCCTGGCTGCCCATTCTATGAGCGGTGTCACAAGGCCATGCCTATCTGTGAGAAGCAAAAACCTGCTTTGCTTGGAGCAGAAGCAGGGCATCAGGTTGCATGCTTTCTCTATGAAAATATACAAGGCGGTGAGCATGCTTAAGGTCACAGCAATTCCCTTTGGATTGCCTTTGAAACATCCATTTCATATTGCTCACGGTAGCAGCGAGTACCGGGAGAATGTATTTCTTCAGATCATTCATGATGACAAGACAGCCTATGGCGAAGCTGCTGTTGTTCCCTACTATGGAGTCAGCAAAGAGCAGATTCTTGAAGACTTGCAAAGAAGCATCACCGCTGAAATGATTGTACATCGAGAGACTTTATCCGTGGTAAACCGATTCGCATACAGTATGAGTGCCTGTGCATATACCAGTGCGATGCAGGCTCTCGAGCCTTATTTTCCCCAACCTCGGCCTACGCCGCCACATCGTGGTTCTTCCTATACGATTGCCTATCAGTCTGATATGCAGAGGATGTTGGAATCCATCCAAACGTGCGGGTTCTCGACCATTAAGCTGAAGGCGGGTTTCGCTGATGATATCCAGCGGATTCGTACCATCCGCGAACACTTCCCCGATCTGAAGATTCGTCTTGACGCAAACCAAGGTTGGAATTACGAACAGGCGTATGCTTATATCTTGGAACTTAAGGAATTCAATATTGAGTTGATTGAGGAGCCCATCAAGGGTTCGGTTGGGCAGATCCAAAGACTTTCTGAGCTAAGCGAGATTCCCATCCTATTAGACGAAACCGTGCAAACAATTCAGGATTTGCGAACCTATGCACCGGCTGTTTCCGGTATTGTTGTCAAATTAGCCAAAAGCGGAGGGCCACAGGCTGCTCGTGTACTGATTGAAGAAGCGAAAAACCTCGGCCTCGAAAGTATGCTGAGTTGCATGATCGAATCTTCATTGGGCATTGCTCATGCTTTGACTTTGGAACCTTTATGCAAGTGGATTGATTTGGATGCTCCAACCTTGTTGTCTGATGACGTTTTCTCCGGTTTGACGTATCAGGACGAACTGCCGACTTGTTCTTTATCATCTTTGGTTCCAACCGATCGACTAGGAGAGGCTTTCGCATCAGCAAAGCCTTTCATAGAGGAGTGATATGGAAGTTGAGATTAAGTCATTTTCAGAACAAGATGTACAGTCTTGTGCACATTTGGCGGCCTCGTCATCTCTGAAGGATGTATATGGGTTTTCCGATTATGGGTGGATTGAAAAACTCAGCAAAGCAACCGATGATCCGAACAACCTCTTGTCCGTTGCTTGGGTGGGGGACAGGATTGCCGGCTTTATCTGGGTGCATTTGAAGGGAGCTTTTCTGGTGGCTCCCTATCTTAGGTTCATAGCGGTGGATCCCAAATTCCAAGGTATGGGGGTAGGACGTCGTTTGCTTCGTGAGTTTGAAGAACAGACCAAGCATCTAGGGAAGAGTTTTTTTCTGTTGGTCTCCGATTTTAATTTGGAAGCTCAGGGATTTTATGGAAAGCAAGGATACCGCAAGGTGGGGGAGCTTGCTGATTTTGCTGTTCCTGGTGTAACAGAAGTCATTATGGTAAAGCAGAATATTCGAGAAACGATATGAACTGTCAGGAGAAACTAGAAAGCTTGTCATCTCTGCTTGAACAGAGTATTAGCGAGCAGTATTTCAGCGGAGCTGTCGTCGGGGTTTTCCAGGAAGGAGCCTGTTGTTCAAGAGCATGGGGGACAACTGCCATGCAAGGCGAGCAATTACTAACCTCCCATCTCTTCGATCTTGCATCCCTATCCAAGCTTTTCACCACAGCTGCCATCCTGCGTCTCATTGATTCCGGGGTAATCTCCGACCAAACCCGGTTGCTTGATGTCTTTCTTTTGTGTGATCCTGTCATTACTACACACCTTAATAAGGTGTCTGTCGCTGATTTGCTGACGCATGCTTCAGGGTTGCAAGCTTGGTATCCATTCTATACAAGACGCAGTGATTCCTTTGAGGTGATTCTCCACGATTTGCTCTTTTCCACTCCTTTGCAGCAAGGAGTTGTATACTCTGACATCAACTTTATGTTGCTGGGAATGCTGGTCAGTAAAGTGACCGGTCTTCCATTGGACGAAGCAATGGCCACCCTGGTCTTCAATCCCTTGAAGATGAAGAATGCCACTTACCATCCACAACCAGCACAGTGCGTTGCTACAGAGTTTGGAAATCGAATCGAAAAAAGAATGGTAGCAGAATTGGGATTACAATTCTCTGACTGGCGGTGCGAGCATGTTCCTCTTCGCGGACAATGTAATGATGGCAATGGTTTCTACTATTTTGGGGGAGTGGCTGGTCACGCGGGAATTTTTGCCGATGTTTCCGATGTACTTGCCTTGGGGAGGGCCTTCATGCCCAGCTCCAATTCCTTTTTTTCATCCGTTGTATTGGAGAGAACCTTGCATGACTGGGGTGGGGGACGTGGATATGGTGTTCAGTTTGGGGATCTGTATCCTGATAATGGATTTGGTCATACCGGATTCACGGGAACATACCTGTATGTGAATCCACTTCGTGACATGGTCGTTGTATTGCTGACCAATCGCTTGCACACTCCAAATGTGAGGTCGATCAATCATATCCGCATCGAAGTGGTGAAGAGACTTTTAGTTCAATAGCAAATATTTCTTGTTCTTGTCAGAAATACGAACACAGTTCACCTGAATCCAATTCAGTTTCTCTTGCTTGTTCTTGGTTGTGTTCCTCGTGTTCAAAAGGAATTCCACCATTGGCTTGGATGACTTTTATCTCAGGCTTGAGCATGATATGCCGGGGGAGGTCATCCCAATCGCCTCCAAGACGCTTGAGCAGCAAGTCGGCAACTTCCTCGCCGATTTGCTCAAATTGTTGGGAGACGGCATAGTGGCAGAACTTGAGCAGGGGAGCATAGCTGAGATAATCGAAGCTCGCAAATACCAAGCCCTTGAGTTCCTGCTCGGTGAGGTTCTCTACCGCATGGATGGTAGCCCCGAGGTGCATGGAATCGTTGGCGATGAAAAAAGCTTGCGGATGATCGGGCTCGGCAAGTGCCTGCCTGAGCTGTTCTCGACCATTGTGCTGAGTCATTGCCCCTGTATGGAGAACGAATCGGTCTTCAACAGGCAGATTGTACTTGGCCATGGCTTCCAAGTATCCGTGCAACCGTTCGCCGGCAGTATGGATATCCGGGTCCCCACCGATGAAACCAATGCGTGAAAAGCCCTCATTGTGAAGGGCTTGAATCATTTTATGCACACCAAACCGGTTGTCGGTCTCTACCGAATCGACCTTGAGTCCCTTGATGCGGCGGTCGACAAGAACCAATGGGATGTTGGTCAGGGCCTTGGAAAGAAAGTGCTCTCCCTCAGAACCCGAGGGCATGACCACCATGCCGTCGACGTTGCGCTCGATGAGAATCTGCAGCTTCCGCTTCTCTTCCTCAACCGAATCGTAGGAGGAGGTGATGATCATCGAATAGCCTTTGGGGGCGAGACATCGCTCCAACGCTTCGACAACTTCCATGAAAAAGATGTTCGAGAGCTCGGGGGCGATGATGCCGATGGTTCGTGTCTGACGAAACTTGAGTGAGCGAGCCACCTCGTTTCGATTGTACCCAAGTTTTTCTACTGCATCCAAGACAGCTTTGCGGGTCCGGTCCTTGACCACATCGCTTTCATTGAGGGCTCGGGACACCGTGGCAATCGACACTCCAGCCAAGCGTGCGACATCCTTGATTGTCACGGGTACAACATTGTTATCCACCGTTCGGCTCTCCATAGCAATCGGGGGTCTTGTTAGACCCCCGATTGAACGTAAGGTGCATCAATCGTAAATCAGGCCCTTGATATCAGGGTCATCCATGTTCTGGTAATTGTAGAACTTGGCACCGGTATCGACATCGGAAACCGGCTCACCCTTGTAGGCCTTGTAGGCCAACTCGACTGCCTTGTAGCCGATCTGGTATGGATCCTGGGTGATGGAGCCGAGGAAGTACTGGTTGCGAACAGCATTCTTCTGGGCTGCGCCGGCATCATATCCGATGACCACGACGTTCTTGAAAGCTGCATTGGTCTTGAGCGATGCACCATCATTGGTTGCGGCCAAGAGGCCCTTGACGGTTGCTTCGTTGGAGCAGAAAATTCCCACAATGTTATCACTGCTTACCTTGTTCAACACTGCTTGGGCGGCATTGGTGGCGTCGGTCATGGCAGCTGAAGCAGGAACAATCATCTCGATGATGACTTTCTTGCCGTTTCTGGGGCTGTCTGCGGCAATGTAGGCGGTGTTGCCGATGACTGCAATATCACTCTTGGAAAGAGCGGTTTTCTCATCGATCAACTTGATCATTGTGTCGCGGAAACCCTTGCCGCGGCTGAGCAATGACTCACCGGAGGCGTCCTGGTTCATGACCACGATTTTTACCGGTTTTGCATCGGTTGCTGCTTCAATCTTGCTCTTGATCACCTCGAACATCTTCTCAGCCGCCAAACCGGCTGCTGCATAGTTGTTCGTGGAAGCATTCGCCCAAATTGATCCAGCCGGGGCCTCGGGGACACCGGAGTCAAACCCGATTACCGGGATTTTCTGGTTCTTGGCCTGCTGAAGCTGGTCAAGAACACTGCTGGTATTCAGAGCGGCCAAGGCGATAGCCACGGGATTCTTTGCCATGGCATTGTTCAGCATCTCAACCTGGATTTGAACATCACTTTCAGAAGGAGGACCTTCAAAGGTGATGTCGACGCCATAGGCTTCAGCAGCTGCATTGGCACCAAGTTTTACCTGCTGCCAGAAATCGTGCTGTTCACCTTTTGAGACAACGGCGATGTACGGCTTCTTGGTTTCCTGTACACCTTGGGCGAATACAGTCGCTGAAGCAAGTACAACCAGAGCCAGTAGAACGACTAAGGTTCTCTTCATAATAACCCTCCTATTTTCTTTCGGGATCATACGAGCCCGAATTTTCTCCAAGCTAGGTTCTTTGGAATTCCTTCTCTTGTTTGCGCAAGGCTGCTTTCTGTTCCTTCTCCTCACGTTTGAGTCGGCGGTACTCTTTGTTCATTTCAATTTTCAAGGCTGCAGCTTCATCTCCCTGCAACTGACTGAGCTTGAGCAGCATCTCTTGGCGATACCGATCCGATGCAGAAAGAATTCGGACCTCGGTGGACTTCTTTGTGCGATAAATATCAAGCATCACTGCCCCAAGGACGACGACTCCGGTGAAGAATGTCTGATACTGCGACTGCAGGTCCATGGAGGGCAGTCCCGCCCGCAGCACGCTCATGATGTAGACACCGATCATGGTGCCGAATACAGAACCAGCACCGCCGCTGAGGCTTGTTCCCCCGATGACTGTTCCCGCGATGGCGTAGAGTTCAAAGCCCTGGCCCTGGGCAGGCATGACGGTGGTGTACACTGCCGCGAAGGCGATGCCTCCCACACCTGCGAGAAATCCACTGACCACATAGGCCATCATCTCCCATTTTGCAACGTTGACACCGGAGAGGCGTGCAGCTTCCTTGTTTGAGCCGACGGCAAATATGTAACGGCCCATTTTTGTTCTGGTGAGGATGATATAGGCGATGAAGGCGGTACCGAAGAGCACCAGGGCCCCGGTGGGGTAGCTTGCATTGTTGGGGGCTATGTACTTGAAAATTCCTTTGAACCAGCTGTCGGCTGCTCCGCGGGCGGGGAAGGTGGCGCTGCGCACGTTTGAGACGATCGAGCCTGTTCCAAGGCTGATCATCATCGTCCCGAGTGTTGCTATGAACGGGGGAAGCTTCAGACGGCTTACCAGGATGCCGTTGAAAAGGCCGAAGCTGGTGGATACGAGCAGTATGAGCAACAGTGAGAGCCACATCGGCCATCCCCACGTTTTATACGCAGTGCCGCCAATGATCGTGGCTGCCATCATAACCGTTCCACAGGAGAGGTCGATGCCGCCGGTGATGATCACAAACGTTACCCCGATGGCAATGAAGCCGATGTAATAGGATGAGTCGAGGATATTAACCAGAGTCGTGTAGGAGAAGAAGTTTCTTCCAAACACGGCAAAGAAGGCATAGACAATGACGAGAGCCAAGGGTGCAAGCAGTTTCTGCACATTCACTCCTCGTTTCTCCCTGATTTTCGTGGTATCTGTCAGTTTCATAGACGCTCACTCCTATCCTCGTTGGGTAGCCAAGGCCATGATTCGTTCCTGGGTTGCCTCTTCAATATTGAGAATCCCGGTGAGCTTTCCTTCACACATGACTGCAATCCGGTCACTCATCCGTAGAATTTCATTCAGCTCGCTGCTGATCATGATGATCGATTTGCCTTCCTTGACCAGGTCGTTCATCAGATGGTAGATTTCGCTCTTCGCCCCTACGTCGATGCCGCGTGTCGGTTCGTCGAATATGAGAACCGAACAGTCCTTGATCAGCCACTTGGCAATGACCACCTTCTGTTGGTTGCCTCCGGAGAGGTTCCTGACAAACTGGTCGAGTGAAGGGGTTTTTATATTCAGCTTTTCCACGTATTCGGCAGCGATGCTGTTCAGCTTGGTACGGGGGATGAAAAACGAGGGGCAAAGGTCCTCGTAGGAGGCCATGACTACATTGTCCTGAACCGAGAGCTTGATGGCCAGTCCAAAGCGCTTTCGGTCTTCCGACAAATACCCGATTCCATTACGTACAGCATCCTGAGGACTCTCGATAAGGGTCTTCTTGCCGTTGATGAAAATCTCTCCGCTGGACCTATCTGCACCGAAGAGAGCCCGCATGGTTTCGGTGCGTCCTGCTCCCATGAGACCTGCAAAACCAAGGATTTCTCCTTTCCGCAGTTCAAAGGAGATGTTTTGCACCAGCTTGCCGGCGTTCAGGTTCTCTACTTTCAGAACAACAGGCGAGTCGGGTGGAACATTGCTCTTGGTCTTGGGTTTTTCGTAGATGACGCGTCCGACCATCATGTTGATCATCTCTTCCTTGCTCAGGACCTTGGTTTCCCTGGTATCGACATACTCGCCGTCGCGAAGAACCGTCACCCGGTCGGCAATCACCCCGATTTCATCGAGGCGGTGGCTGATGTAGATCATGCCTACGCCTTGTTGGGCAAGGTCTTTCATAATGGTAAACAGGTCGTTGATCTCCCTGTCGGTCAAAGCGGCTGTGGGTTCATCCAGAATAAGAACTTTGAGGTTGTGTGAGACGGCTTTTGCTATCTCGACCATCTGCTGCTTGCCTACAGTCAGATTACTAACCTTCTCATGAGGATCGATGTGCATGTTCAGTCGCTCCAAGAGCTCACCGGCACGCCTGTTTTGTTCTTTTTCATCCAGCAGCCAGCCATTGCGCTTGGTTGCCTCCCTGCCTATGAACAGGTTCTGGGCAACGGTGAGGTGCTCCATCATGTTCAGTTCCTGGTGTACGATTGCAATGCCTGCATCCAGCGCGTCTTTCGGCCCCTGGGGGTTGAAGAGCTTCCCTTGGTAGTGGATTTCTCCTGAGTCTTTGGGGAATATTCCGGTCAGCGTTTTCATCAGAGTCGATTTCCCGGCTCCGTTTTCACCAACCAGCGCATGGATTTCGCCTTCGCACAGCTCGAAGTCAACACCCTTGAGTGCATGGACGCCGGCGAATCGCTTGTCAATGTTCTTCATTGACAGAATGACGTTTCTCATGGCCGCTTCTCCTTGCCTAATACCATGTTTACACGGCTTATAGCATCTGTCAAGGATTGGAGTGTAATCGTTTACAATTTTTGGAAGGTTCTTTCAAACACTAAGGATGCAACACGTTTGGCAAGATATATTATGTCCCGATGTTGATACACCACGGAACGGAATAAAGCCCCCTGCCAAGCAAGCACCTGGCAGCGAGTCTGTGATTAGAAGTAGCGGACAGCTCTGATATGCGTACCAGCGTCTTTAGTCCATACTTCTATGATGTCATCATTCCTATCAAAAAATACAACATGATAATGTAATTCTGCTGGATATTTTGTATGGGTAGATTCTGAAGAACTCATGTATCTGGATAACCAAGTGGTACTGAAATTACCGATAAGAACTCTGTTGTCTCGTAGTTTTTTAAGCTCATTCAGTGAAGGAAGGAACCAATCATCGTAGCCTCCATCTCTCATCGAGTTTGCTTCCTTGGCCGCATAGCGGCCTACCTCGCTGCCATCAAGAGCATCGATGATGGCTTGTGTATTTGTCAAGCCAGTTCCAATCCCAACTGCTGTACCTATTTGCAACGTTATATTGCTGGACCATTTGATTCCATCAGATGTATCGGATTTTGCTGCAATCAAACCATGTACTTGGTTGGCTATGTACCCAGTGTCGGTGCTTTCGTAGATGTAGCCTACTACACCTCCGGCATAGTAATCTCCGACTGCGAGGTCCTTCTCTCCTACGGTAATCAGAAGGTCAGCTCCTGCAGAGCGTGTTGAAGTCTCCTCGTATCTAAGCTTGACTTTCTGAGCTGAAGTTACAGAAATCATAGCCCTTCCACGGCTGTCAATCATTAGAGCCGAATAACTTCCATACGTTGTTCCATTTGTGGATATGCTTGCCTCGATTCCTGTCTGGTTGGCAGTAAATCCAGTGAGATTGATGATGACCTGAGTGATATTGGTCTGAGTAGCAGACGAGATTGGATAATATGCCTCGAAGGTACCGCTCAAGGCAGATCCAGCAGCTTTTGTAATTGCTACAGTCTCCTCGCTGGTGATACTGCCGGTATAGTTGGTCCCTGTTGCGGTTGCCGTAACTGTAATCTTCTTTCCAATATCAGCTTCAACCAGAGAGTAGGTGGTATTTGTGGCACCACTGATGGCTGTTCCATTACGTTTCCATTGATACGTAGGCGTTTCCGTGTTGTCTAGGTCGGGCACAGCGGTCAAGACTTGGCCAAAGACAGGAGACCCTGTGATGGACACATTTCCATTCATGGCAATCTTGGTGATGGTACCGGAAGTCCCTGTAGTATCAGGCACGGTATAATTGGCAGCATCGGTGCCACTGATTGTATACCTGATGGTAAATGCCTTGTTGGTTCCGATATCAGCACTGGTATAGAAACCTGTGACGTTGCTCAATGTCACAACATCGCCTTCAGCTACACCCTGCAATGTGCCATTGGATGTGATCGGGATGGTTGCAGTTCCGTCATACTCCTTGGTCGTACTGTACGAAGTACCTGCAACAGTAAGCGGCTTCTGAGTTATGATACCATTCGAATACACCACACGACTATCTGGCTCAATATAATTGTCCTTGTCGGTGCCGTCAAGGCTGAAGGAAATAGTGATGCTTTTCCCCGATCCAGCCTGTTTCGTATCAAACGTTGCCGTCTTCTGCACCGTTACCATATCACCGGCAACCAAGTTGTTGATTGTGCAGGCGGTAATGCTTGTATTCCTGGTGCCGTCGTATTCCTTGCTGCCTGTCACATCAATGTCTTTAGCCGTGAGCAGCCTCTTGTGGATGGTGCCGGTAAGGGAGCCATTTGCCGGAGCAAGATAATTGTTCTTGTCCACACCATCAATCGTGTAGACAACGGTGGCGTCCTTGCTGGATCCTGCAACCTTGGTAGCATAGCTCGCAGCGGCGGTGAACGTTACAGTATCTCCATCAACAACACCTTCGAGCGTTCCGTTGTTGGATAGTGTTGCTGAGGTGGTTCCATCATAACTCTTGCTTGCAACGGTGGTTCCACTTACCGAAAGCTGCATCTTGTTGATCACGCCCTGATCTGTAGCCAAGGTGGTTTGGGGCGGGACGTAGTTAGCTGTGTCATCACCATCGATGTTGTAGTACACCCATACCTTTTTCCCTGTGGCTGCCCCATCTGTTTCATACGCTGCTGTTGTATGCAACGTTACTGAATCCCCCGCAACAACACCTACCAGACTCGGTTCCTGGGTTATTTCTGCATCCAAGGTTCCATCGTAGGTTTTGGTTGTTGCCACCCCTGTTCCGCCATTGACCGACAGATAATATTTTTGGATCACCCCTTGGTAGGTACCATCCTCCGGCTTGATGTAGTTGGCACTATCATCACCAGTGAGCGTATAGACAACGGTGACAGTCTTGGTTTGAGAGGCACTCTTCGTGTCATAGTTCCCAACAGCGGTGAACGTTACCGTGTCTCCGTCAACAACACCGTCGAGTGTACCTTTTCGGTTTGGCTCTATCTGTGCAGATGTGGTCCCGTCATATACCTTGTTCAGTGTGGGAACGGTTCCGCTCACCCTCAACTGCTTTCTGGTAATCTCGCCCGTAGCAGTGGCGATTGAATCAGCAGGCTTATGGTAATTGGCGCTGTCTGCTCCAGAGAGCGCGTACGTGACAGTAATCGGCTTGTTGGTTCCCGCTGTGGGTGAGTTATACGTTGCTATTGCATTGACTTGAACATCTTCGGTCGGAACCATGCCGGAACATGCAACGTTGTTTATGGTTGAGGAGGATGAGCCGTCATACTCCTTGGTGGAAACAAGATTGAAATCTGTTACGGTCAACCGCTTTTGGGTAATCACTCCATCAGCCACGACAGTATCGCCAGGGGCTGTATAGTTGTTGGCATCAGATCCTGTAAGCGTATTGCTGACAGTAATCGATTTTGAGCTTCCAACATCTTTGTCTGTGTAACTGGCTGATGATTGAAGCATCACTAAATCGCCTGAAAGCACCCCGACAAGGCTTCCTGGAGCTGTTACGACAGCTGTTGGAGTACCATCGTACTCCTTGGAAAGCTGGATTGAAGGGGAGGAAGCAACTGCAAGTGTTTTTCTCGTTATCTCTCCACTGAAGTTGGTATTTGCAGGAGCGTGATAGTTTTCTGCATCAGCCCCGCCAAGTGTATAGCTGACGCTGATGAGCTTGCCGCTTCCTGCAGTCTTGTCCTGATAGGAAGCCGTTGCCGTTACCGTTATCTCTTCGGTCCCCACCTTGCCGCCAAGTACGCCATGGTTGGTGACTGTTGCAGAAGTCGATCCATCATACTCCTTTGTAGTGGTGACTGTGGTTCCCGCAATGGAGAGCTGCTTCTTTGATATGATGCCGGCTACTGTGGTATCGGCAGGTTTTGTGTAATTAAGCGCATCAGCGCCGCTGAGACTGTAGGTAACGGTGATGTTCCTGCTGTTTCCTACTAAAGCAGAGTCATAGGAGGCCTGGGCATGCACCACCACCTCGTCGCTGCCGAGCACACCTGTGAGTGCTCCCGCTGTTATACTTCCTTGGATGGCGTTGGTCCCATCATATTCCTTGGTGGTCGTCAGAGTAGGACTGGCAATGGTCAACTGGGCCGGCTGGTATGCAGGTATGGTGACGGTGAGGCTCTCGCTGGCCTCTAGCCCGTGCGCTTGTGCCAGTCGGATGTGGTAGGTCCCCGGTGCCAGCAGGGTACTGCCGACAGTACACGGGGTAAAGAGTGCATCAGCAGCGGCTGAAGCAAGTCGATATTCCATCTTCGCTGTTGTCCCGGTGATCGAACCTTCCCTGGCATCCTGACGTGAAGGGCCTGCAATGGTGAATGCACTTGCAAGGGGTGCGCTCTGGCTGAATACGACTAAAAGGGAGGTATCGACTACTTGGCCCGCCTTCAGTTCTACTACTTTTGTCCCGATTCCAATCTGGCTGCCTTGGTCATCGAACGCCTTGACGGTAAGATTCCATCTTCCTTCCTTCAACTCTGAAAGGGTGTGTCTGGGCGGAACAATGTTGTTCAGGGTGAATCTGGAATTCGAGTCAACCAGATTTCCTTCCATGGTATACGAGGCCACTTCAACCTCTGGAGTGTCCAAGTCGATGGTTAGGCTGATGTTTCCAAGTTTTGCCATCATGTCGCTGCAGCCGACGAAGCTTACCAGAGTGCAAAGAAGAACGATGGATATGACTGTGAGTGTTGTATTGATTTTTTTCATGGTAGTTTCCTAGAAGTTGAAGCGCATGCCAGCTTGGACGCCATACAGGGCCGCCACTCTTGATTTCTCGAAGAGCAGAATACCTAGCGGAGCTATGAAGAATTCGTGCTCATCACATAAGCTGTAATTGAAATTGAGAGCAAGGCGTACCTGCTGGTCGACAAAAGCCTCAAGCGAATCAGTCCCATCCTGGTCATGGTCTCCATCGAGGAGGTGCAGGACCAGGCCATAACCCAGTTCAGGTGCAATTTCCATGTTCTTGCCCAAGCGTAATTTGTACCCAAACCCTGCCGAGATGTTGATTGCCTGCATCATATCGACCCAATCAGACTTTGAAGGGCCGCGGCTGTAAGCCGCTTCCCCGTATCCGTACAAGGGATTGTGTTCGTCGACGCTGAGGTTCAGCTTCACAGCTCCCCCGAATACAGAAGAGCAGAGCGTGGAGCTCGAGCCTGTTGGAAACAACGCATACGGCTTGATGTCCATCGAGTCAATGAACAACGGTTTCTTTGGATCAGGCAAGGTTGCGTTCCAACTATTTGTTTTGGTGTCGTACCGATATTCATAGCTGCGGCTCCAATCCTGGTTCTTTTCCTTTTGTTGGACGAAGAGGATATCCTCTTCACTGTCGAATGCTTCCAGCAACAGGACCGGATGAGCGGCATCCACCTCTTTCCAAGCCCCTCTTGCTTGCGTCTCGGTTTGGTAGCGGATTGCCACAACCTGCCCGGAGGCAGGTTTGATCATAATCCGTACAGGCGAAGATGAAGCAAAAACCGATAGTGATGAGAAAAAAACCAAAAGGGCTGTGCAAACAGCCATCCGAACGTTGATTGTCATACTACAACCCCTCACCGTACTACGACCTTTGTCTGTCTTTTGCCTTTGAGAAAAGACATCCTGCTGAGTCGTGCAATGCATGAATTGGTATGTAGCCTAGCAAAAACAATGAGACAAGAGAGTGGATTTACTTAGAATGTGTGATTTTCTACTTACATTTTCAGATAAGCAGTTGGGCACAAAACAGGCCATCTTTGATGTGATAGAGCAACTCAGCATCGTATTTGGAAGCAAAAGCAACAATGCTTTTGGTTCCTATCCCATGGCCTTGCTCTTTGGATGCAGGAAGGCCGTCTGAATCGAGCTCAGTATCCTCAGCGCAGGGATTGGTGATTTGCAAAAGCAAGCGGCCTTTCTGGACACAAGTAAGATGAATTACACGTTCTTTACACGCCTCAAAACGCGATATGGCTTGGATTGCATTCTCAAAGAGATTGGCGATCACAAGGGCCAACTCCAAGGAGTCGAAGGGAAGCTGTGCGGGAACGTTCACGTTGATGGTTGTCTGTATGCCATGTTGTTCAGCCAATTCTGCATAGTAGCTGATTACCGCATTCACTGCCTTGTTCGCACAATAGACCTTTGTTGTCGGCTGCTTGGTTGCAAGCTGCAGCTCCAGGCAACGCATCGCCTCCTCGCTCTCGCCTTGCTGCAGCAGTTGCAGCAGCATACCGTACACGTGTCGGCGGTCATGGGATGCGAGGTTGTTTTGTTCGGCAACCTTATCCATGAGCTCAAGCCTCTGTGCCATCGTGGAAGCTGCTTGGGAGAGGAGGGCTTTCTCATACTGCATACTTATGTTTTCCGTCTCCAATGCATGTATGGCATTAAGACGCTTCAGTGAATAGAAAATGGTTCCATAAGCCGCAATGGTAAGGATGATAAGCAGCAAGAGCGGTTGGCTGAACATCTGCAGGGTGACAATGATGTCAGTGGTTGCATAGAAGGGGTAGGAGAGCAACAAAGAAAGGCAGATAACCAGGACTGAGAATATCGGCCAGTTGTCGACTGCGGAGCGATACAGCGGCAGCAGGTATCGATGGAATGAGAAGATTACCACCAGGTACAGGGCCAGACGCGAGAGAGCATGGATCTGAGGGATGAAGGGCAACAGCATTCCAATCTGGAAGCTGAGAATGACGATCATCATCATGATATTCATCGTCGTCACGTAGCTGAACGCCCATTGCATGATGCTTGATTTGGATAAAGGCTTGAGAAGGAAGCCCAAAAGTATGATGGTAAGCAGATTCGCATGTGATACCGCGGTAAGGTCGGCATTGAAATACAAATACATGGTCGAGGAGATATCGGTGATGAACATGATCACTGCTGCAACGATGGTGCCGTTTTTTCCATATTTTGACTTGGTCAAGGTGAACAGCAGCAGTGCATTCATGACGGCTGTAACACTGCCGCGAAGCAGGTTGTTCAGGAGTTCTGGTATCATGCTTCTTCCTTCGAAAGCAGATAGCGCAGATACTGTTCCCGTACCGCTTGGTACAGCTTTGCTACAATCGGCACTTCATACCCGCCTTGCAGTGTAAACCGTGTTTTCGTGAAACTTTCGATATAATCCATGTTCAGGACATACGATACGTGGGGCCTGACAAAGCGTGCATCCTGCATCAAACGTTGAATATGGACGGTGAACGTACCTTTGATGATCGACGTGACAATGACTCTTGAGTCGGTGAGCGTGTAACGCACCGTATGGTTTGAGTACTCTGCAAAAAGGATTTCAGAGAACCTGAACACCTTGATTCCTTGCGGTGTCTTGATCGTGCAGGTGGTGTCAAACGTTTTGTCGAGCTTCGAACAAGCCTGAAGCACCGTTTTGCAAAGCTGCTGCTTGTCGATCGGCTTGAGCAGGTAGTTGATCGGGCTCGACTCAAACGACTGCAAGGCGTAGCCTGGCTCATAGGTTGCATACAGGATGATGGCTTCCTGGTCCCGTTCCCTGATGGCTTTGCCCACCTCCAGCCCGCTTAGCATGGGCATGACGATGTCCAGGATATAGAGGTGATATTGTTGTTTTTCACAGCTGCGCAGCAGCTTGTCGGGATGGTCGAACTGATGGATGACGGCATGGATGGCATGGGACTGAATACACTCTTGTGTATAGGCAGCAAGCAGTCCTAATTGAGTGCAATCATCATCACATATTGCAATATTCAGCATCCCTCATCCTTGCAGTACATACCATGGTTTTGACTGGTTTACTGTACTGTAAAGTCTGATGGAAGTCTATTGTAAACTTGGGTGAAGTGTGTGAGAACACATGGATTCCCTGAGTAAAACAGGTAATATCTGAGTGAGCACTGAGGAAGGATCCCCCTGCCAAGTAGGTGCCTGACAGGGAGGAAGCGATTAGAAGTATCGGACTGGACGGACCAACAAAGTCTCAGTCTTCCAGGACCAAGAAGCAGTGTTGCTGCCAAATTCCAGCGCGTATACAGTACTGCCATCATAAGGTAGTCTAAAACTCAATTCCGTTGAACTCCAGTAGGCTCCTGATGTTGAGAAATTTCCAATTTGATTAAATACCGAGTGAATATTGATCAACTCATCTTTTGAAGGCAGGAACCAGTCGTTATAGCCTCCTCCATTGTAATAGCGAGCGTTAAAGGCTGCAAAGGAGAATGATGAAGCGCCCGACGAGTTCATGATCTTATCAGAGTTCGATAAACCCTTTCCATAATCCGCCGACGTCCCGACTACGGTATTTGTACTGCTCGACCAAGCAAGGCCGGTTGTCGTGATGTCACTCTTTGCTGCGATCAAGCCATTGGTTTCTTCAGCAAGAGTCGAGCTTGATGAGATATAGGCAACGATACCTCCTCCATAATAGTCTCCTATCGCAAGCGGTCGTGGGGCGAGAGTGATCTCTGTTGCAGGCCCTGGTGCATGGGTGCTTGTCTCTTTCACCCTGAAACGAATCTTTGTCGTTGTTGATGCAGGGGAAGGCAAGTAGAGTATCGTCCTGCCGCGACTGTCGATCGCAAAATCTGGATAATAGGGGATGAAGGTGTCATAGTAGGCTATTTCCGCCTCGATTCCCGTTTGATTGGGCGAAAATCCGGTAACATTGATGATTGTCTGACCTTCATTTGAATTGGGGTAATATCCATCTATGGTACCGCTGATCGCCGCTCCTGTGAGCTTTTGGATGGTTAGAGTTCCCGTATCATTGACATTGAAGCTGTAGTTTCTGGCACTCCCTCCTGTTATGCGAATCGTGTAGATTCCTGCTGCAGAAGTGGAAGTTGTTCCAGCTGTTGCAGTAGGAGAGCTGTACCCGCTTGCAATGATAGCATTGTCATTCGGAACAAAGCCGGTGACATCAACCAAAAAGGTAGGAATGGCCTCTCCGTATGTCTGTGTATAATCTCCCACCGTTGCAGTCAGAAGTACTGGGGCAATTGAGGCAGTCCTGCTTGTATCATTATTCAGGTAGTAATTGCCGGCATCAGAGCCGCTTATCGTATAGTAAACGGTAACAGGCTTGTCGATTCCTACATCCATAGTGTAGGTACCGGAATAATATGCAGTGACATTGCCTAGAGTTACATCGTCACCTGCAACCATACCGGTCAAAGTCCCCGCTGCTGTGATGGTGATTGCAGATGATTTGTCATACACCTTTGATGCAGGGAAGGCAGTGCCGATGACGCTCAATTGTTTCTTCTCGATGGCTCCCCAAAGCTGCTTGTTGACTGGTGGGTAGTAATTGTTGGCATGCAAACCACCAAGCGAGTAGACGACTGTGATGGGATTGAATCCCCCCGTTGCAGTTGTAACGTTGGCGGACTGATAGCTTGCAGCAGCTCCTACGGTAACATCGTCTCCTTCCAGGACGCCGGAGAGTGTGCCTGGTGTGACACTATCCTGCACAGCTGTTGTACCATCGTAGACCTTGCGGTTTGTCCCCAAGATAGGATCACTAATCGTAAGCTGTTTCTTTATGATCGCACATGATGCGGTTGTAAGAATGTCAGCCGGCTTGAGATAGTTGTCCTTGTCGGCTCCCGAAAGCGAGTAGACAATAGAAATCCTTTTGCCGGTTCCTGCTGTAGGGGTTTCATAGGTGGCTGTTGCCGTTACTACTACATCATCAGAGCCGATTTTTCCATAGAGATTGAATGTGGGAGCTGCTGCAGAAGTGGTACCGTCATATACCTTGTTGGATGGCAAGTCAAGAATCTGGATACCGAGTTGCTTTGGGGTGATCACGCCTGCTTGTGGTGCTGCACTGTCTTTAGTTCCTTGGTAATTAGCTCCTGTTGCAGTTGCGGTTACTGTGATGGTCGATCCGATATCAGCAGAAACCAAGGTATAGGTGGTGCCGGTTGCCCCGCTGATAGCATTTCCGTTGCGCTTCCACTGGTAGGTGGGAGTCCCTGTGTTGGCCAGGCTCGGTACTGCAGTCAGGACCTGTCCATAGGCAGCAGTGCCCGAAATGGACACACTTCCGCCCATGGTAGCCTTGTTGACGGTGAGATTTCCCGTATCACTGGTAACAAAACTGTAGTTGGTTGCACTTCCCCCTGCTATGGTAATCGGATATGTACCTATTGCCGTGGTTGCATCAGTTGCAGAGGATGCAGACGGGGCCGTGTAGCCTGCTGCTGTATCGGCATCTTCACCAGGGACGAAGCCGGAAACAACTACTGTATAGGAAGGATTATTCTCGCCATAGGTCTTGGAGTAGTCCCCCACCGTTGCTGTCAGCACGGCCTCTGTAAATGAAGTCTGTTCGGAATGATTATCTGCTACTAGATAATTGCCGCCATCCCTTCCTCCCAACGTGTAGGTGATGGTAACAGGCTTGTCATTTCCAACATTGCTGTCAGTGCAACTTGCCGTTGGTGCAACTGTTACCTCATCGGAGCCAATTACCCCACCCAGCATGCCTGGTGACGTGACTGTTGTTAATGGAGAGCGGTCATATATCTTGGTTGCAGCAATGGTTGTTCCCGAGATGGTAAGCTGTCGCTTCTCAATGACTCCTATCACAACTGTATCAACCGGCTTGATATAGTTGCCTGCATCAGGACCACCGAGGGTATAGGTGACGGTGATGATCTTCCCGCTTCCTGCTGCTTTGTTGTCATAGGTTGCCAGGGTGTTTATCGTTACGTCATCGGTTCCAACAATTCCAACCAAGGCACCTGCAGTGGCCGAACCTGTAATCTCAACTGTTCCGTCATAGGTTTTGTTGGTATTCAGCGTCGGGTCTGCTATGGTCAGCTGGATTGGTTGGTACAGTGGCACGGTTACGCTAAGCGGGTCGCTTGCCCTTAATCCGTGTGCGGCGGCGTACCTGATTAGGTAGGTGCCGGTCCCAAGGATGGTAGTGCCCTCGCTGCAAGCGGTATAGGGGGCGTCAGCCGGATCGGTTGCAAGCCTGTACTCCATGGCTGCAGTTGTTCCACTCATCCGGCCGTCGGCGCTGTCAAAGCGTGTGGGAGCTGAGAACGTGAAACCGCTGGAAGTCGGTGCATCCTGGCTGAAGACGACCAAGAGCGTGGTCTCGACTATTTGGCCTTCCCTGAGATTGATACGTGTAGTCCCCGCCCCTAATTGCGTGCCCGCTGCATCGAAGGCGGTGACGGTGATGGTCCACAGCCCGCTTTTCAAGGAGGAAAGAGTATGGCGGGGAGGGACGATGTCGTGTACGGTGAAGCGCGAGTTTGGATTGTCATGCAACCCTTCCAGGCGATAGGAGGCAACTGCAATATCGGGAGTGTCCAGGACAATGGTGAGGTTGATGTTCCCCAGTTTCTCCATCATGTCGCTGCACGCGGTGAAGCTGAGCAGAATCGTGGCAATGAATAGAAGAGTTATGGTGGTTTTTTTCATGGCAATCCCCTAGAAGTTGAATCGAAGACCGGTCTGGAAGCCGAGCAGCGTCCCGATGGATCCTTTCTCGAAAAACACGACGCCCAGTGGGGCGACGATAAGGGTGTACGCCTCAGAAAGGGCGTAACTGAGGTTTAGTGAGAGACGGACCTGCTGATCGATGAAGGGTTCGAAGGTCTTCGTCCCGTCCTGGTCGAAGTCTGCGTTGAGCAGATGGACCACCACGCCGTAGCCGAGCTCGGGCGTCAGCTGAAAATTCTCGCTGATTGCGAACCGATACCCCATTCCCACTGACAGGTTCACCTCCTGCATGGTGTCAACCCAGTCGGATTTCGACGGGCCCCTGCTGTAGGCGAGTTCGGCGTACCCGAGGAGGGTCTCCTGCTCGTCCAGGGCGATGTTCATTTTCAGCCCGGCCCCAATCATATACGAGTAGTAGGTGGAACTTTTGCTCAGTGGGTAGAGGTTGTACAGCTTCAGGTCCAGCGATTCAACGAGGCCGGGCGAATCCGCCTCGCTTGGGGTGATCGTCCAGCTCTTGTCCTCTGATTTGTATTGGTATTCATAGATTTCGCTCCAGCTTTGGTTGTCCTGCGTTTGCTGCACAAAGAGCCTGTCCTGTGCGCTGTTGAAGGCATCGAGTACCAAGACGGGGTTGGATGAATGCACCTCCGTCCAAGGATGTGATGCATCATTGCCGACTTGGTAGCGGATAGCCTGGACTCGATCCGATGCAGGCCTGATTACAATCCGCAAGGAAGTGCTCGATGCAAATGCCAATGCGGTTGAGAGAAGAAGCAGGAGAACTGTGCAAGCTGCTGTCCGAACTCTGAACGCCATGATGGAACCCCTCTTGGTCGGTCGGCATTTGTATGCATACTTGTGGAGATAAGGAACAAGCATGGGATGCCATCCAACCATCTGTTTGGGTGTAGCCTAGCAAATTCAATGAGACGGGAATGACGATATGCTTAAAAGGGGCAATTTTCTGCTTATAAGATGTGAGGAGCTAGACGAGTAGTCTCACCCTGAATTGGCCATCCTGCACGTGGTAGACCAGTTCTGCATCATGCTTGGCGGCAAAAGCTGCGATGCTCTTGGTTCCGATTCCATGACCTTCTACAGCTGAATGGGGTAGGCCGTCCGGGCCGAGCTGTACCGTTTTGAGACAGGGGTTGGAGATTTCAAGTAACAGGCGGCCAACCTGATGGCAGGACAGTTGAATGACTTTGACTTGTTCTTGTGGCAGCAAAGAGGCACCATGGATGGCATTCTCCAAGAGATTTGCTACCACCAATGCCAATTCCAATGAATCGACGGTGAGTTGCTCGGCAATGCTCAGATTGATTTTTATCCGGATGCCTTTTTGTTCAGCCATATCCACGTAATAACTGACAGCGGCGTTTACTGCTTTGTTTTCGCAATAGATGGTGCCTGCACAGGCCTTGATTGCATTCTGCTTTCGCAAACACGTTATGGCCTCTGCTGTCTCCCCTTGTTCAAGGAGCCCCAACAGCATGCTGTTGAAGTGCCTGCGGTCGTGAGAAGCCAGGCTGTGTTCATAGGCCACCTGCTCCATGAGCTGCAACCGCTCTGTCATGGTTGAAGCGGCTTGGGAGAGCAGTATCCTCTCGTGTTGATTCTTCAGATTCTCTGTTTCAAGGGCGTGCATAGCGGTAAAGCGTTTCAGGGAGTGGAAGACTGTGCCGTAGGCCGCCAAGGAAAGTACGATCAAGAACAGGAGCGGCCATTTGGCTGTAAGCAGGGTGTTCTGGATATCATCTGTTACATAGAAATAGTAGGAGAGGTTGAGGAAAATGCATATTATCAGGACTGAGAACATAGGCCAGTTCTTGACGACCGACCGATACAGGGGCAGCAGGTAGCGCTGGAACAGGAGTATCACCAACAAGTAGAGCAGGAACCTAATCACTGTATTGGCATACTGGGGGTAGGCGAAGAGCTTGCCGAGATGGAAGCTGAGTATGATGACCATCATGGCAATGTTGATACTGGTGAGAAATGTGAAGCTCCATTGCATGAAGCTCTGCCTTGTTATCGGTTTCATTGCGAGCCCGACTACCAGGAACAGCACAATTGTGAACCGAGAGAGCGAAGTAAGATCTCCATACACATAGAACCAGATGGCGCTGGAGACATTGATGATGAGCACGAAACCGGTGATGAGTATGGTGCTTGTACGACCCAATTTTGACTTGGTAAGGGTAAACAGCAGCAGGACGTACATCACTGCTGTGACGCTGCCCCGAAGAATATTATCCACCAACTCCTGCATCAGCCTTTCCTCTTCGTTGATAGGTAATCCATGTACTGATCGCGCACTGCGCCGTATTTCTTGGTAACGATGGGAACACTGTGTCCTGATCGAAGGATGAAATGGGTTTTTGTGAAACGTTCGATATGATCCATGTTAAGGAGGAAGGATGCATGGGGTCGTATGAATCGCTTGTCCTGCAAAAAATATGCAAGGTATTGCGTGAATGTACCTTGCATTGCTTTCGACACAACCTTTCGCTCCTCGGTAAGCGTGAATAGTACTGTGTGGGAGGAATACTCACAATACAGAATCTCAGAGAACCTGATGACTTGAAGGCCCTCATGTGTTTTTACCGTGCAGATGCTCTCCTCCGGTAGGTTGAGCTTTGCTACAGACAAGGACAGTGTCGATTGGAATTGCTGTCTGTCGATTGGTTTGAGCAGGTAGTTGATGGGGTTTGTGGAGAACGATTGCAAAGCAAATGTTGGTTCGGATGTGGTATAGAGGATGACAGCGAACTGGTCATACTGTCGGATGGTTCTGCCGACTTCAACTCCATTGATCATGGGCATGACAATGTCCAGAATGTAGAGATGGTATCGCTGTTTCTCACAGCTGCGCAAAAGGTCATCGGGATGGAGAAATTGGTGTATGGTGGCTTGGATGGATTGCTCTTGCACAAATTGCGTTGTATAGGAATGGATAAGTGCCAGCTGGCTTGGTTCGTCATCGCAAATGGCAATCTCTAGCATACATCATCCTTGGAGCTCAACGCCGTGATTCGGTTTGTCCAGTATAGTGGCATCGCAGGGAGAAGTCTATGAATAGTCTGTATGAATGTATGACGCAGGAAAGAAATGAGCAATGTCGGAAGTGTATCGGCATCTTTGCTAGTGGTTTCCTGTCATGTATACTGCATCAATACTGAAGAAACTACCTGCGAGGAAGGCTTATGGGTATGGTGCATATAGGACTCGATATCGGTACAACGCATATTGTGATGACTGTTTTGGATTTGGAACAAGGCCGGCTCCTGCCTGCAATTTCCCTTGCCAATCCCCAATTCCAGACCGGTGAGCCGTATGCCCATGC
>NZ_DJGW01000005.1:0-3073 GCF_002432845.1 Sphaerochaeta sp. UBA5836 | reverse complement strand
TGCGTGACCGGCCAAGTGCATGGCATCCTCTACCATGATGCTTCAGGTTCGGCAGTTTCTCCCCTGTATACCTGGCTCGATCGCAGGGCGATGGAAAAGGTGGATGGTATCGATTCCCAACAGCTGTTGTATGAGAAAACCGGGGCCTTGCTGCCTTCGGGCTATGGGCTTTTGGCCCACTACGCCAACCGAAGGCTGAACAATGTTCCTCCCCATGCAACAGGCTTCTGCGGTATTCTCGAGTATATTACTGGTCGATTGGTGGGCTGTGTCATCGAAAAGTCCGACCCGAGCTGCCTGGGTCCGTTCGGCTCTTTCGACCCAATTACGTCGACTTTTGATGAACGAGTCCTTACAGAAGTATTTGATACACAAGGGAAGCGGTTTCTTCTTGCCTCCAAGCCGTTTGAATTGGCCGGCTACACCTCCGATGGAGTTGCTGTCACCTATCCGGTCGGGGACAACCAGGCAGGCTTTTTCGGCTTGGTTTCCGATTGGCCTCATTCGGCCTTGGTAAGCATGGGAACCAGCGGCCAGATTTCCCTGTTCAGCACCAACACACAGTGTCCTTCCTCCATGGAGCTCAGGCCGTTTCTCGGCCAGGGGTATTTGCATGTCGGGGCGACCCTTACGGCTGGCAAGGCGTATGAGACGGTGCATCACTTCATCGCTTCCATCATCAGAAGTGCCGGGGTGGAGATCTCTGATGAGGCTGTGTTTGATCTCATGAAGAGAGAGGGAAGTGCCAACGGCATTCCCGGCTCCTTGACAGTCGATACCCGGTTCAACGGGTCTCGAAAGAATCCGAATGTTAGAGGGGCGATCAGCTCAATCCAGATGGATAATCTGACGCTCGGCAATCTGGTGGTGGGTACAATCGATGGAATTGTGGCTGAGTTGTACCAGTTTGGTCTTGATTCTAGAGAGGTGTTTCAACAAATCGAGCGGGTGGTCGCCACCGGTAGTTCCGTGCGCAAAAACCCCTTGTTTGTAGAGGCCTTGCACAGGAATTTCAAGCTACCGACCACCATCGCCCAAGTCGATGACGGGGCAGGCTTTGGCGCTGCCCTCATCGGGGCGGTGGCAACAGGGGCTGTGAGCCTCCCACAGGCAAAATCAGTTGTCGGGAGTATGATAGGATCGTAGGATATTCCTGCATCTGACCACTTTCTTCGCATGGAAAACAGCATGAACGTCTTGCCTGTTGCCGGTTCTGTATAGTCATGCACAGAGCCGGCAAGGGGTAGCTTGTTCTCCTTCATGAAGGCAATCGTTGTTGAAAAGACGTTCTCGGTATAGCATTCCACCGACAGGTATTCGAACGCGGGTACGGTCCACTGTGTCCAGCCTTCAGGAGCAAGCGCATCCTCAAGACTCTCTACCCCCAGAATACCGTTCAACAAGAGGTGGTATCGGATGTATTTCTTGCAATACGGCTTCAAGTGATGAATAATTGGCTATAAGTTGATGTTGGTTGACTATTGCATGGGAGGGAGTTATGGCTGGGACGTATAGTTCAATACATTTCAAATATGGGTTCCTCTTTATGGCAAGTTCGCTGTATTGTCTGGCTGCCTCACATGTTTTCTTACAGTACGCTCAGAATTCATCGTTCAACTTGCTCGGCGGTTTTGTGGGTTTGGCTTTTTCCTTATCATTGGCGGCCTTGTTATCAGCAAAACTACGTTTCAAGAATACCAAGTTGACTTTTATCCTCCAAGTGATGGGACTTATGTTGCTTCCCTATTTTGATATGTTTCAGATTGCAATATTCCAAATCAGATTCTCTCTCGAATCAGTCCTCTTCTATTTTTTGTTCATCAAGCTCATGGGCTTGGTGATTGAGAAGCGTCGCAACATCAGCCTGCTCGAAGCATCACAGGTGGAAAGCCGTGATGCTCGATGATGCATCAACATGAGGAGAGAACTATGATATGTTCCTATTGGGAACTGATATTCAGAACTACCTGAACGAACAGGGATATTCCAATGCTTCGATGGAGAGATCCCTTGGATTGCCTGCCAGAACATTGGAACGGTGGAAAAATGATAGGACGATAGTGCCTTCTGCAGCCGCTTTGGCTCTCATGAGGATTGTACGAACCTATCCATGGATATTCAAGGTTGCGGATGCCCCCTTCGATGAGGAAGAGGCATGTGCTATACTACGAAGACGTACAACTACGGATGCTGCTTCAAGTGATCAAACTCCCTAATCCATAGGGCTAACCATCGTCTTGTGATGTTTTTGAGCCCGAAGATTTTTGTAGAAAGTTATAGTATCATAAATACTCAATAGAACCTATTGATACTATAAAGATATCCTTGTATTCTTGTAGTGAAGAGGAAAATATGGATTATTCCCAGTATGCAAAGAATACGAAATTTTATTCTGGCAGTGAGGAAAAGATTGGTATTACCATCGGCTGCACAGACTATATACTCAAGTTTCAAAAATCCAGTGAGACTGGGCTGCTGAACAATACTATCTGTGAGTACATCGGATGTCATGTTTTTCAGATGCTGGGTATGCCTGTCCAAGAGACTTTTCTTGGAACCTATTCGGGCAGAGACGTAGTTGCACTTGAAGATTTTGTCAAGGAAAATCAGAAGTTTGTTCCGTTCAACGAAGTGGGGGATTCATCACTGGAACATGACCGAGATACGTATCAATACTCCTACTCCGATATCATGAGGATGCTTGAAGAGAATACAAAACTGACACGGATACCCGAAACAATCAATCAGTTTTGGCGTATCTATATCATAGACGCCTTGTTGGGGAATTTCGATAGACATGGCTCGAACTGGGGTTTTATCAAGGAGAACAATCGCTACACCCTTGCTCCGGTTTTCGATAATGGATCCTGTCTTTTTCCAAGAATACACACTGATGAGGCTTGTTTGGAAATAATTCGTGATCAGACCGAGATCAGTAAGCGGGTTTATACGTTTCCTACATCACAAATAAAGCTCAATAATGTAAAGAGCTCATATTTTGAAATTATTCACAGCCTCCAATTTCCTGAGTGCAATACTGCATTACAGGACATAACAAGCAAGGTGGATATGC
>NZ_DJGW01000006.1:28948-31296 GCF_002432845.1 Sphaerochaeta sp. UBA5836 | reverse complement strand
GCTTGAACAAGCTGAGCATAAACACCATTTTGAAAGAGAATGTGTAATTTTTCTCCTTTAGGAATGCAATAAAGTCATCCTTGATGGTTTCATCGGTATGAACACCAAGCCCTTTGGATTGTCGGATTTGCTCCAAAGACTCGGGCTTGAAGTAGTAAATCCGTCGATTTCCCAAAGGCAGGGATAAATCAGCGGATACACTACCCTGCTTGACCCAGGTACGCAGTGTTTCAGTACCTATGTAAAGATCTCTTGCTGCTTGTTCCTCATCCAGATACCCCTCATACTGTCCCTCGAATGTAGTGAGATCCACCGGGATCAAGGCCTGTACCGTCTCACTCAGTCCTAATACTTCTATCATTTCTCCGACATGGTAAGAGCGGTTGAGCAACCCAAAGGGGACATAAAATGGTTGGCTGAAGATGGAATGTACCGACCAAGGGCGTGCAAGAGAGCCATACTGATCAACCACATCGATAACAAACAGACATTCTTTTCCCTCACACTTTCTAAGACCTCTGCCAAGTTGTTGTTGATACAGCACCTTGGAGATGGTTGGCCTGGCCATCACCAAGACTTCCACCTCCGGGACATCCCACCCTTCATTAACCAGATTGCAGCTGCAAAGGAACTGTAGGTCAGAGAATCTGAATGAATCTATAATTGTAGAGACATTCCTGGTCTTGCCGGTGATGGCTTTGGCCTTCATCCCATTCGCTACGAGCAACTTCTCCATTTGCTGGGCATGTGCAACAGAGATGCAGAAGATAATCCCCTTCTGGCCAGAGGAGAAATAGCGCATCAACACATCGACTATGAGAGCATCCCGGGAATCGATGCGCAAAGCTCGTTCCAAATCAGCATTGACATAATCACGGCCATTAAAACGGACTTCTGCAAGGTTGAGATTTGTCTCAACTCGGAAAGCTCGTATTGGGGCGACAATTCCCTTTTCAATTGCATCAGAAAGGGTGAGGCTTGTCTGATAGGAGCCAAATACTTCCTCCAAACGTTTTCTATCCAAACGATCGGGAGTTGCCGTCAGCCCAATAAGGAACTCACTTTGAAAATATTGGAGACTCCGCCTGATAGTTGGAGCTACGGCATGATGTGCTTCATCCACCACAATATATGAAAAGTAGGTAGGAGAAACCTTGGATGCGTAATACCACAAGAGATAGTATGTTCCAACAATGATTTCTGCAGAAAATTCAGCAATTCTTTTTCTCCAATCTTCCACTATCCTGATTGTCGGGGCAACAATCAGGACCTTGGCATCGGGATGCTGCGTCAAGTAAAGGCCAAGATCTTCCTCAACGATTCTAGACTTTCCGGTTGCTGTTGGGAAAACCTGGAGTACTGCGTGCGGCGGATTTGAAGTAGCACGAAGTTGTTGAATGGCCTGCAAGGCCTCCTCTTGATGTTCATAGAGCTGAAAGGCTCTCTGTGCTGCAAAGCCCGATGGGAGGAAGAGGCGAACATCTCCAAAGAAATGCCGGATCTGATTGTCAACGATTACCGGATGAGAACAATCAAGCGTTGTGAACCGATACAGTCGAATGCCTAGAAAAGCACAGGTGTTCTGTTTATCCAACTGTGTTTGATAGGCTTGCTTGCCGATAATCAGGGGATGATGGTAAGCAACTCCGTTTTCCTCCACAGCAACCTTCCTGCCATCACGATATTCAACGAGGTAATCTACGTAATATGTGGAGCCATTTCGAGCAGGAATAGGGTACTCACGATGAAGGTAGGATAAGGCATTGCTGCCATATACTGCACAAAAACGTTCTTCAAAGAAGTACTCCAAGCTGGATGAGTCTGCAACGGAAAGTGAGCGGTCGGCACTGATTTTATAGGTCTGAGAAAATTCAATATTTCCATGCAACCAAGCCGAAGCCTCTTTCGAATCTTCAAGTAGGCAGCGGTAAACTGGCTTCCCCTCTGCCATGACCTTGTTCTGGAACGTTGTATAGCTTCGGTAATCGAAGACCTGAAGTCGACCGTCTGGTGAGGGAAAATGAAAAGAATCAACAATCAAATGGCTTTCAGGAAGGGCATACCACGTGGAATGGTTGCCATGTTCATCGTAGATGATTGTTTCCTGTTTGTATGTTTCCAGCCATTCGGTCATATCAGCATCCTAGCCTTGAGAGCGGCTGCAGGCAAGTCTGATAAGTGGCAAATGTATTGCGTAAGAACGAATGTAATGCAAATCAACGAGAGAGAATACCTTACCTATAACGATACATGATTCTCCGTCCATCAACATAGGTACGAAAAGCAGGCCTAGAAATTGTTGCATAATACAAGGATTATACCTCTGAATTCACAAAATTTTCTCATCC
>NZ_DJGW01000006.1:27531-28937 GCF_002432845.1 Sphaerochaeta sp. UBA5836 | reverse complement strand
ATCAATGAATGATGAAGCAACAAAACCAAATGAAAGGCCGGATCTAAGAAGAAATTTGATTTTTCAAAACTGAGAGCAGGAAAGGCAAACCTAAAGACTCTATCGATAGTTGTCCAAGTGATAGCACAACACTGAATAGTGATGTTTTCCCCGCTCACGCGGGGGTGTTTCTCGATTTCGTTCGATACCGTATGTGTCGAGATAGTATTCCCCGCTCACGCGGGGGTGTTTTCCTTGTTTTCTCTCAGAGCATGAACAGCCCGCCTCCCTTTGGGGAAAGCGGGCTGATTTTTTGTCTTTGGGCTCTGCTTATTTCACCAAGGAAGCAGCTGCCTCATATACCTTGTCTGCTGTGATACCGAAATACTCATAGAGCTTCTCGGCAGGACCGGACTCACCAAAGCTGTGCATGCCGATCACCTTGCCATCAAGGCCGACATACTTGTACCAGTAATCGGTCCAGGCGGCTTCTACGGCTACGCGGGCTTTTACTGATGCAGGAAGTACGGCTTCCTTGTAAGCGGCATCCTGCTGCTCGAAGACCTCGGGAGAGGGCATGGAGACAACACGAACGGCCTTGCCTTCGGAGGCGAGCTTCTTGCCTGCTTCAAGGGCAAGGGAGACTTCACTGCCGGTTCCGATGAGTATTACTTCTGGTTTATCTGCAGATTGGTAGAGAACATACGCTCCCTTGGAAATCTGAGAAAGCTGCTCGTCGGTCCTCTCCTGCGGAGCGAGGTTCTGACGGCTGAGAAGGAGAGCAGTCGGGCCATTGGTCCGCTTGACAGCACTCTTCCAAGCACAAGCGGTCTCAACGGCATCACAGGGTCTCCATGTGGTCATGTTCGGAGTCATGCGCAGGCTTGCAATCTGTTCAACCGGCTGGTGGGTGGGTCCATCCTCGCCAAGACCGATCGAGTCATGGGTGAATACCATCACGTTGCGAAGTCCCATAAGGGAGGACATGCGCAGTGCATTGCGGGCATACTCCATGAACATCAAGAAGGTTGCTCCATAGGTGAGGAACCCGCCATGCAGGGCCATGCCGTTCAGGATGGCTGTCATGCCGAACTCACGAACACCAAAGCGGAGGTATGTACCTTTTCCGGTAGCAGAATCAAAGTCCTGCACACCCTTCCACTGGGTGAGGTTGGAGGGAGAGAGGTCTGCCGATCCACCGACGAGCTCGGGAAGGAGCTTGCCGAGTACGTCAAGAGCCATCTGGCTTGCCTTGCGGCTTGCAACCTTCACCTTCTCTGTCTGCCACTGCTTTACTACTTCGTTGAAAGCTTTCTCCCAATCGGAGGGCAACTCGCCGTTGAGCCTTCTCTTCAGCTCGGCTGCCTCACTAGGATAGGCCTTCTCGTAGGCTGCAAAGAGTTCATTCCACTTGTGCTCAAGCTTGC
>NZ_DJGW01000006.1:23345-27481 GCF_002432845.1 Sphaerochaeta sp. UBA5836 | reverse complement strand
TACTCCCAACCCAGCTGCTTGCGGGCAAGAGCGACTTCATCGGCTCCAAGCGGAGCGCCGTGGCAGGACTCCTTTCCTCCCTTGTTGGGTGAGCCGTAGCCGATGGTGGTCTTGCACATGATCAAGGTGGGTCTGGAAGTTTCATAGCGTGCTGCAGAAATTACTTTCTGGATTGCATCAGAGTCATGTCCATTCACATCCCTGAACACCTGCCAACCGTAGGCTTCAAAGCGCTTGGCTGTGTCGTCGGTGAGCCAGCCTTTCACCTCTCCATCAATGGAGATGCCGTTGTTGTCGTAGATGGCGATGAGTTTTCCAAGCTTCCAGGTTCCGGCAAGCGAGGCAGCCTCATGGCTGATGCCTTCCATCAGGCATCCATCACCAAGGAAGGTGTACGTGTAGTGGTTTACTACAGGAAAGCCTTCTTTGTTGAACTGGGCGGCAAGCATTTTCTCTGCCAAGGCCATACCTACGGCATTGGCAAGGCCCTGCCCGAGAGGTCCGGTGGTAGTCTCCACGCCGGGAGTAAGTTTATATTCGGGGTGGCCGGGGGTTCGGCTGTGAAGCTGTCTGAACTGTTTCAGGTCTTCAATGCCCAGGTCATACCCGCTCAGGTGCAAGAGTGAATAGAGCAACATGGAAGCATGGCCGTTGGAAAGTACAAACCGGTCACGGTTCGCCCAATTGGGATTCTTGGGATTGTGTGCCATGATTTTTCGCCACAGAACCTCGGCGATATCGGCCATGCCCATAGGGGCTCCGGGGTGTCCGGAATTCGCTTTCTGTACACCATCCATACTTAATATGCGAATTGCATCTGCTAATTGATTCGTCTTCATCCTTTCCTCCAATCATGTAGTAAGAAACACCCCGGGATCTGAAAGAAACCGGGGCGTGATCCTTACTGACAAGATATCCTAGTATCGCTATTTAGTCAAAAGTATCAAAACTGTTTAATAGCCATAACTGAGAATCATGGCAACGCGCTTGAAACCAGGCTCCGCTCTCTTCACAATTTCCCTGTCGTCAGTCTTCTCAAAATTCGTAAACTGCACTGCAGTAAGCAGCGAGAGACGATCAGTAAACTGCGTGTTGACGAGTATGCTCAGATCACTGAACAAACCGGTTCTGGAACTATCAAATACATTGTAAGCATACGTTTCAAGCTGTACGCCGACAAGGTTTACGATCAGGGGCATTTGGTAGCCGAGAATGTACTCGCCCTTGTAGTTGAAGCCGTTGACCATTGCTCCGCTATTCTCGAACTCCCAGGCTGTGGTGTTGTTGGCTGCACCAGAGTAGCCTTTGTAGTTCAATTCCTGATAGGCTCGGATGACAACGCTGGTCCAATCGCCGTTGAAGATGGCGCCGGTGTCAAACTGGAAGGCTGCCCCCACTCTTCCCATGTAGTAGGTTCCTGCAAGCTGGTCGGAAGTTAATGCAGTGCCGATTCCGCCCGGAGCAATGCGAAGGCCTTCGAGGTCCATCAAGGGGAAATCCCAACCTGTTCCGGCTCCACCACCGAGGCTGACTTCCAGGACGGCGATCGGGGTCAGAACTGCGTCCAATGTAGCACTCGCTGCAATCGGGGAGACACCGATCTGCGTCTTGAGTTTCAGGTTGTTGCCGCTCATAAGCGGGCCTTCACCGACGAGCATGGGAATCTTCACCTGATAGGCTGCTTCAGCCTTGGCTTCAACACCCTTCTTTCCATCCCAAGCACCGGTAAATTTCAGCGTACCGGAAGTAGTTGTCTGGGCGAACAAGCCTGCAGAGACCAACAAGACAATCACCAACGAAATAACAATCCTAGAAGTATTGTGTTTCACAGTTCTTCCTCCAAAGATAAGGTAGATATAGCATAGCACAGGTAATGATGAATGATTGAAAAAACTAACAGTTATCAAGCCTGCAAGTTGATAATACACGTTCGGACAGACGCTGTATAAAAGTAAATCAATGGACAATTTTCATTCAAGCCTACTCAGAATAGTAATGGAAATACGTTTAATCCTTTTACAGAAACGGAACCTGGGGATACAAATCCCTCAGCTGTGAGAATGTCAGATTGGCAATGACCAGGGCACCCCACTCATTGAGATGGGTGTCGTCGGCAATTCCATCCGGGTAGTTGGGGTGTTCTCCTTCATGCAAATGAAGAAACAGCTTTTTGGAGTCTTTCGGTCCCAAGTAGGAGAACAGCTGATAGGTTTTATCGGTCATATCCAGGACCGGATAGTTCCTGCTCTGTGCAAGCGAAATCATTGCCTTCGGATACTCGCCATGGGTTTGGACGAGGTTGCCTTCTTCGTCGAAACGCCGCCTGCAGATCGGAGTCAGAAGCACCGGCCGGGCATTTCTTTTCAACACTTTATCGGTCATCAGAATCAGATTTCCCTGGTAGGTGGTCCAAGGATCGGTATGCCGCTCTTCATCCTCTTTGCTGTCGTTGTGCCCGAACTGGATGAAAACCCAATCCCCGGCTGCAAGCTGCTCAAGGCACCGGTCGAACAACCCTTCCTCGAGGAATGACTTGGTAGAGCAACCATTTTTTGCCAGATTGATCACCTGCCACGGCTTCTTGACCAAACCTTGGAGCACCATCCCCCACCCCGTCTCAGGACGTTTGTCCTCACTCTTGTCGGCACAGGTGGAGTCCCCGAGTAAAAAAATCCGATTCATCGGCTTGCTTCCTCTTCTTCCTTCCCCCAGCCGGGAAGCATGTCTTCTGCAGAAACAATGGTATTCAGTTTCGGCTTTTCCGGCATTTTGCGCTGTTCCTTCTTCAGCAAAAAGTACAAGCCGGTTCCGCCAAGCAGCATTGCAACAAGGTAAATGGCTAGGAGAATCAGAAAATCGGGCATGCTACCTCCCTCTGCTCTTGCGCTGCCAATAGGCGATGGCCAGCTGGGTGCGGTCGCGCAAATCAAGCTTGTCCAGCATCACCGAAATCATATTACGCACCGTCCCCTCGCTCATGCACAGCCTAATAGCGATTTCCTTGTTGCTCAACCCCTGAGCCAACTGCATCAGCACTTCCTGCTCCCGCTCTTTCAAGTCGCTGAACAACTGGTCATCGGAGAAGCTCCTAAGCGCCTGTTCGCTGATCACCGGAAGCCCCTGATGGACAGCCTTGATCGTCAATATCTGCTTTTCGGTGGAGTCGCTCTTAAGCAGAAAACCCGACGCCCCCGACTCAAGGCAGCGGTGCAGCGTTCGGTAATCGGCAAAGGTGGTGAGCATGAGAATCTTGACACGGGGAAACTCGGCCCGTATACGCTGAAGCGTCTCAATGCCATCCATCACCGGCATCTGAATATCGAGAAGGACCATATCGACAGGGTGGTTCTGAAGAAAGGAGAGAGCCTGTGCCCCCTGTTCAGCCTTGCCGGCTATGACAATCGAAGGGTCTTCTGAAAGAAGAATCTCCAGGCTCTCCAGCACCAAGGCATCATCGTCCACCAACAGAAGCTTCATCCCATCTCCTTTTTGGAGGGCAGGGTTATCAGCAGGCGGAACGTCTCGTCCCGCTGGATGGCCACACTGCCTCCCAAAGCCTCCACACGACGGCGCATATACCTCAGGCCATTGCCTGTCTCTTCGTTTTTTTGGTCAAAAAGACCATCGTTTTCAAGCATCAGGCGGGTTGTTGTACCGGTGATGGCAAGCTGAGCCCTCACCATGGCAGGCTTGGCATGTTTGGCGATATTGGTCAAAGCTTCCTTGACAGCACTGTACAGCACCTGCTGCACAGCTGGGTCGAGTACCTCGATATCACCGCTTTGGTGCAAGTCCACCGGATAGTTGAATTGCTCAAAGAGCTGTCTGAACCTTTGGTTGGCCGTATCATCGTCTCGTTGCAGCTGCCTGACGGCAAGCTTGAGCTGGTCGAGACTGTTTTCAAGGCGGACAAGAGCCTTGGCCTGGCTGTCCAGAGCCTTCTCAACCTCATTGCGCTGAAGCAAGGAGCCCAGGGCCTTGAGCGTCAGATGGGCGGCGGTCAGTTCATGACCAAGGCTGTCATGCAAAATCCGGGCGATATGATTGCGCTCCTCAAGACGCGAAAGCTGCTGTGCATCCTGATAATCGAGCAAAAGGTGCTGCTCCTCCTCTTGAAGACGATGCACCTTCAGCCG
>NZ_DJGW01000006.1:19158-23296 GCF_002432845.1 Sphaerochaeta sp. UBA5836 | reverse complement strand
AGCAACCCCAGAACAGGAAACAAAGCCAAAGGGAGGGGCAGCTTGATCAGGCAATAAAGAAAGAACGGAGTGAGTGCGACCAACTGCATACGTGAGGCAAAGGAGAAGATGTACAAGCCCAGCAGCAACACAGCGTCCTGCTGGAAGTATGAAACCACCACCAATACAGCGGCATCGATGAGAAAGAATCGTGGATTGAGTGCAAAACGCCAACGCAGCAACAGGGAGAAGAGGACCAACAGAAACACCAACATCAAAGGGACATCGAGCTTCTCAAAGAGCAAAAGCAGCGACGAGACCAGCAAGAGCATGGTCACCAATCTCGTCACTTGCTCACAACCAAGAGAATATGTGCTCTGATGCAAAGCCTAGAATCTCCTTTTACTGCCGATCAACAGGAATATCCCTGTGAATACCCAGAGTACCACAGCAGAAAGGAGGACACCAGAGCCCGATTGCTTCCCAAGCATGAGCAGGCCGTTGGCCAGATAGTAGGTGGGAAGAATCCGCACCATGGTCTGTACCGACTGGGGAAGAAGTGAAAGCGGGAAGGACAAGCCGCTGACCAGGCACATGATCGAACCAATGCCGCTGAACAAGGCGAAGCTGGTATTGTAGGAACGAAACATGCTGTTCCAGGCAAGGGAGAGGGAGAGAACCATTGCACTGTAGGAGACGTAGAGCAGAAACAGAACCAGGTAGTTGGTTACATGAGGACCGAAATAGAGGATCGAGGCAACAACAAACACAAGACACTGCACAGCAAGCAGCAACAGCGAAGCAAGCAGATGGCTGGACAGGTAGTAGGCATGGCTTATCGGGGAGGCTGCGATGCGCACCACAATCTTCTGCATCCTGTCCTCGACAACCGGCCTTGAGAGCAGGAATGCCGAGAAGAGGTTCAATAATCCAAACAGGCTGAAGCCCATGGGCAGGGAGCCGGTCATCGAGGGAATGAACAGCAACACCAACGGCAGAACCAGCAGCAAAAGAAGGGAGATCCGTTGTTTCAGGTTTTGTTGCAAAGCGAACAGGAATATCGTCATACTTCTATCCTCCGTACCAAAGGTTTCAACGAGACGAACAGGAGGACAACAATCACTGCAATCGGCAGCATGACAAGGGCCATGGAGCCATAGTCTCCCTCCATCGCCCTGATGCTTGCGGTATTTGCCAGGCTCATCGGTGTGCCATAGAGGCGGATGACCCTGAACAAGGCCGAATCGGGAAGTGGAAAGTACAGCCCCACCAGCATCGGGACCACCGAACCGTAGATGGTGGTCACAACATTGGCTGCCTTCGAGGTGCCTACAAGAAAGAGCAGGACCGTACCCAGCAGCTGGTTGAAGAGCACCGAAACCAGGAGAATGACAAGCACCACGAAAAGACTTGGAATACTCGCTCCCAGAACAATGAAAGAGAAGAGTACAATCACCAAGGACTGCAGGAAACTGACCACCGTACCGCTGAGCAATACCGAGAGCACCAGCGACCTGCCTTCCACCGGTGAGGCGAAGAGACGGTCGTGCATAGGGGAGTAGAAGTCTGCAGCCAAGGTCTCAAAGCTCAAGGCTGCGCCATAGATTTGAAATGTAAGGGCGAACCCTATGACCAGGAGCGCCAACCGTTGTTGGCCTTCCACCTCCATGCCTGTCTGGATGTCGATGGTCTTGTACAGGTAGTCGAAGAAGAAAATCAGGATGAGGGGGAAGAGGATGAGAGTGGCATGACCTATGAGATCTTTCAGCGAGCGCCTGATGTGGAAGAGGATCATGAGGCCACCTCGTCACGCAGCTGCTTGCCGGTCAGGGTAAGAAACACATCCTCAAGGTTCGGTTGCTTGGTGTTGATGGTCACCAGACCCTGTTCGGAGAGGCTGAGCACCACCTTGTCCAGAATCGGGATGCCTCCGGGCACCACGATGGTGTATCGGTTTCCCTCCAAAGCCACTTCCTTCACATCAGCGAGTCCGAGCAGTTCCTTGCGTTTCTGCTCGCTGGCAAGCCTCACCTCCACCTCGATGAAGTGGTCGCCCCGGATGCGGGCGATCAACTCCCTGAGCGTCCCATCGGCGATGATGTGTCCGTTGTCCATAATATAAATACGGCTGGCAACCGCCTCCACCTCCTCGATATAGTGGGAGGTATAGATGATCGTCACCCCGCTTTTGGCAAGTTCCTTGACTGCTTGGAGGATGAAGGAACGCGACTGCGGGTCGATGCCGACCGTCGGTTCATCCATGATGATCAAGGCCGGCTTGTGCATCAGGGCGCAACCGATATTGAGCCTGCGCTTCATGCCGCCGCTGTAGTGCTTGACCTTGTCGCCCAGCCTGCCTTCAAGGCCGATAAGCCTGCCGACTTCAGCCATGCGTACTTGAATATCGGCCTTGCTCATCCCGTACAAGGAGGCAAAGAAGGCAAGGTTGTCCCTCCCGCTCATATCCTCATACAAGGTGATTTCCTGCGTCACATACCCGACTTTTCTGCGGATGGACTTGTTTTTCCCATCCTGGGGCATACCGAACACCGTAATGGACCCCTCATCGATGCCGATCAGGCCGATGATCGCTCGGATGCAGGTTGTCTTGCCTGCACCATTCGGCCCGAGCAGACCAATTACCTCACCCTGTTCCACCCTGAGCGAGCAGCAATCGAGAGCGAGATTCGTATTGAATCGCTTCATGACTTCGTCAACTTGTAATACCATGACTGTGTACCTCTGCTTCCCAGTATAGGAACCAGAGGCCGAGTCTGTGCAGTGACAATTGTCACTACCTCACCTATCTGACCAGGACAACCGGCTCGATCGTGACTTCGGTTTTCATGGAGTTGGAGATCAGGCAGTACTTTTCAGCCTTTTCCAAGAGTTTGATCGTCTGTTCCTTCCGGCTCTCATCATCGATGACAACCGTCGGCTTGATGTGGATGCGGGTCATAAGCATCCCCTTCTCCACGTTTTCCAGCGTCCCCACCGCTTCGCTCTTATAGCTCTTGAAGGCAAGCTTCGCCTTTTCGGCGAGGGAGAGGAAGGTGGTCAACAGACACACCTCTGCAGCGGCAGTATAGAGATGCTCAGGCGACCAGATGCCCTCATGGCCGCCGGGAAACTGAGGAGGCGTTGCCACCTCGATGGTCGGCAGCGAGGCAGAAGAGAGGGCCGCCCTCTTCTGCTTTGTCCACTCCACTGATGTACTATAGGTATGCGTATCGCTCATAGTTGTTTTCTCCTTGCACCATAAGGTATCCAAAACCGAGAGCACAGGCCACTACAGCGTTGCCGGGACCTCAGGCCAAATCTTCACACCCTTCTGCAAAAGCCACGTATGCTCTTCTCGATAATAGCGGGTGGTGGGAAGCCACTTGTCATTCGGCAGGTGGGGGATCAACCAGATGTAGTACATCGCGTACCCGGCTGCAGCAACCTGCGAGTGGGTGGTGTTGGGGAAAATCAAGGAGGAGTCGCCGTCATGGACGACGAACGCATCCTCATTGAGCACCGAGACCCCGAATCCCTGGGCGGGGAAGAAGCGGTAGTGGTAGATCTCCGGATGGGGATGGTCGTGCGGCGGATAGCTCGACCAACGGCCGGGGTGGTTGATGACCTCTCCCATAACCATATTCGAGTAGGGATCGCTCTCCCCGTCGAAGACGGTTCGCACCGTACGATTGCTTGCCTCGTTGAGCACGCCGGCACCGAAAATCTCGGTCTTCACCTCGCCCTTTGCATAGAAGCGAACCGGGAAAACCTGGTTGTTGACACACCGCTCAACGGCCAGCTCACTATCCTCAATCGCCTGTACCTTGACAGGTATGTGCCTGGGGGCATGCAGGACCACCGGAGGTTCATCGATGCAGCTCGCACGTTTGCCTACCGCTTCCTTTCCTTCCCAAGAGAAACGAACCTCCCCCTTGATCAACATCCATGCCCGCTCCAAGTCCAAGGAGCAGGTTACCGATTCTCCCTTGCCCAACTTGAGGATGCCGAAATCCAAAAGCATGGGACCGTCAAGCGTCGTAATAGGAGTATATCCAGCCTCAAACGGCTGTTGTTTGCGAATAATCATGGAAAAGCCTCCCTTTCACTGTCCAGCATACGAAACATACCCGGCTTTCGCAACCAAAGGATGCACATTCGC
>NZ_DJGW01000006.1:12058-19144 GCF_002432845.1 Sphaerochaeta sp. UBA5836 | reverse complement strand
GTGCAATGAAGCGAAAGAAACCTCCTAAGCCTGGGCGCATGAAGCCATTGGTCCTTGTGGTGCTGTTGTTGCTCATTCTTGTTCTCTTGAGCCTTCCCTTTGCGTTGTGGTTGCTGACGCCAAGACCGAACCTTGCAATCACCGTCTATGACAAGAGTGTCGCAACCGCCAAAGCCGAGCAGCATCAAAACTTGGGATGGTTTCTCAGCCACAATAAATTCCCCACCGAAGAGGGAAAACCCTTCAGGACACAATCCACCTATCTAGGCTACCATCCGAGAGAAGATAACCCAATCCGGGACCTTTCGACCTTGGATGAGAAGACCGACCTGCTCTACATTGCCGACACCTACGGGGTGTACAAGAGCGGTGAAGGCTTCTCCCGCACGCTGGCCGAAGGAGAAAGCAACCTCATTTGGGGAGGAAGCAGTGCTTCGGATGTGCAGGCGATCAAAGCATTCCTCAATCGTGAAGCCAGCAGCACCGTCGTCGCCGAGTACAACACCTTCGCAACCCCAACCCCCTCGTATGTACAGGCACAGCTGTATGAGGTACTGGGCACACGCTGGACCGGCTGGACCGGCATGTACGTCAATGACCTTTCCAAGCAGGGCGAAACACCCTCCTGGATTCTCGACCTCTACAGCACACATTGGAATTACACGGGAAGCGGCGTCCTCCTGTACAACACCGACGATGAGATTGTAGTACTGAGAAGCGGCATCGAGCTTGGACCCGGGCAGATGACCTTCTCATACACCGAACTGGGAACCGACATCCTCGCACTCTCCGGTTCTACGGCTTACCGCCTTCTCTTCGACATCACCGAGCCGCTTGCGGGCACCGAGGTGCTTGCAACCTACACCCTCGATGTCAGTGAGGAGGGAAAGCAGCTGCTTGAGCGCTTCGGCCTGAGCTCCACCTTCCCTGCAGTCCAGCTCAAGCAAACCGCAAACCATCGTTCCTATTATCTGGGAGGCAACTGGGCATACAGCAAACACTCATTGAGTTTATTCAGGCTCAAGGGCTTGTCATCGTTGCTTGAAGCTGTAGCCACCGGGGAGAGGGTATTCTCCTGGAAGTTCTACATGCCCATGCTCACCTCCATATTCAAGGAAGCCCTGCAACGGAAGACAGAGGTCATCGCACCCCTTGCACGTGAAGTTGCAACCACCGGCCAGATCAGGATGATCAGCCGGACCAACGGCCGAAACCTTGAACTCTACCGAGAAGGGAACTGGGAGCCCTACTTCGTCTACGGCATGAACCTCGGCACCGCCATGCCCGGACGCTGGTTCACCGAGTTCCCCCAGGACAAGAGCCTGTACTACCACTGGCTTGAGCAGATGGGCGAGCTGGGTGTAAACACCATCCGCATCTACACCCTGCTCGATCCCCAGTTCTACCAAGCCTTCAGCCTCTACAACCGAATGCATCAGGATAGGCCTATCTATCTGTTGCAGGAGATCTGGCCGGAGGAAGAGCCGCCGGGGCACGACTACCTCGAACCCGCTTATCAGAAAGCGTTCGAACAGGAAATCATCAACGTCGTCGATGCGATTCATGGAAAGGCGGACATCCCCGAGCGCAAGGGAAGGGCCTACGGCGTCTATGAAACCGACGTCTCTTCCTATGTGCTTGGATACCTCGTCGGACGAGAGCTGGAACCTCACGAGGTGGAGCAGACCGACATCAACCACAGCGGCTACCGCTTTGCAGGCCGGTACATCAGTACGACAGAAAAGGCCACTCCCACCGAAAGTTGGCTCGCCCAAAGCTGCGACTACCTGCTCTCCTACGAAGAGGCAACCTATGGTTGGCAGCACCCCGTCTCGATTGTCAACTGGCCTACGCTGGACTACCTCGTCCATGAGTCGGAGCGCGATGAGAACGGAGAGAAAATCAGAGAGTACAACGATCGCACCACGGTGAACATCAACCACCTGTTGGTCGGAAAGGACAACCAAGCCGGGCTCTTCGGTTCCTATCACATCTACCCCAACTATCCCGATTTCATGAACAACGAACCCTCCTTCAATGACTATGAGGATGAACAAGGACGGCTTCGCTACGGCGGCTATCTGAAGGCTTTCATGGAAGGCCATCAGAAATACCCGGCTGTGGTTGCAGAATTCGGCATCGCCACCGGCATGGGCAACGCCCACTACAGCCCCGACGGCTACCACCATGGAGGCTTGACCGAGGAAGAGCAGGCTCGGGCGATCATCCGCATGTTTGAGGCCATGCAGCGGGAAGGGTACAGCGGCGGCATCATCTTCGAATGGATGGACGAGTGGGCCAAGAAGACATGGACCACCGAACCCTACATGGTCCCCTATGACCGCCAGATACTGTGGCACAACGCCATCGATCCCGAGCAGAATTACGGCATCCTTGCCTATGAGGCGGTCAAACCCAGCCGAAGCGGAGCCACCTCGGTCGGAAAGGCCTTGGTGCGACAGATGGATGTGCGCTCCGATGCCTCATTCTTGCATATCGACATCACCCTTGATCGTCCCCTGAATCTTGGAAGAGAGCAGCTGCTGATCGGCATCGATACGCTGTATCGCGACCGGGGGGAAATAAGGTACACCCCCGAGCTCGACCACACCGCTCCTTCGGGGATGGAGTATGTGGTGGTGCTCGACTCCTTTGAATCGTCCCGCCTGCTCGCCCTCAAGGAGGCGAACTACACCACCTACCGGTTCAGCACCTCCCCGATCTTGAAGAGCGACGGTCTTTTTGAACCAATGCTCAAACTGATAAACAAAGAGCGCAAACTACTGGACGGGACGGTGATCCGTCCCAGGTACGAAGATGCAAGCATCTTGAGATTCGGTAGCTTGGAAGGAAATACCAACCACTGGAAGATGGAAGGGAATACACTTTCCGTACGCATCCCTTGGACTCGCATCAATGTCAGTGATGTATCGTCTGCCCAAGTGCTTGACGATGAGAGAACCTACTACAGCGACCCGCTTCGGGACCACATAGCTACCACGACAACCGACGGCTTGGTGGTCAGTGTTGTGGTTGTCGATACCGTCGGGCAAACTGTAATTGATGCCCCAAAGGCGGCGACCCTTGTGCTGCCGGGATGGAACCAACCGGTCTACCAGCAGAGAATGAAGGCAAGCTATGACTTGCTCAAGGCATATTTTGCCAAGGAGAGAGCAGATGATTGACCTTACCAAACCCGTCGAGGTTGCCCAAGGCTTGTGGTGGGTGGGCTCAGAAACCACTCATCAGCATTTGCAGTGCAATCCCTATCTGTTCATCAAGGATGGCCTTGGCATACTTTTCGACCCGGGGTCGGTACTTGATGCCCAGGTCGTTCTGGAGAAAACCAAGAGCCTGCTCCCACTCTCCAACCTGAAAGCCATCGTCTGCAGTCATCAGGACCCCGACTTGTGTTCAGCCATCCCATTCTTTGAGAACGCAGGCTTCAAAGGGGAGATATGCTGTCATGAGCGGGCGGCTCTGCTCATCCAGTACTACGGCATTCGAAGTCCTTTCTATCTAGTGAATCATCACACGTATTCCTACAGCTTGAATGCCAAAACCTCAATCGGCTTCATCTTCGGCCCCTACCTGCACTTCCCAGGCTCCATCATGAGCTATCTGCCCGAACAGCAGGCTCTGATCAGCGGTGATCTCTTTGGCTCCATCACATCCGATTGGCACCTCTATGCCGATGAGAACTACCTCGATGGCATGAAGGCCTTCCATGAAGTCTACATGCCCAGCCATGATATTCTTGCATCTGCCATGGAAAGCCTGGAAAGCTACCCCATCCGCTTGATCTGTCCGCAGCACGGATCGGTCATCGACAAGAATGTCGAACAGCATATTGAAACCCTCAAAACCATGCAGTGCGGTCTGTTCCTTCAACCCAAGCAACTCAATCTTCCTTTGGAAGGAGGAGTCCGGTCTTTGCTCGACCAAGTGGTCCTGCGCTTGGTCACCATCTACGGTGAGCAGGAAATCCGGAAAACCTTTGAAAACTCACCGTTCACCCTGAACATCAAAAAGCGGAAGATCGCCAAGACTACAGTCCCCGAGGAACGGATGTGGGAGGATTTTTACTCCTTTCTGGAACAAAAACGAGGAGTGGAATACCTGTCCTCCATCTCCTCATTGGTGGAACTGTTGGGAAAACAGTACGACCTTGTCATACCTACGGCGTTCGCAACCCTCATCGCCAGTTCCGAGCGCACAATCAAGGAGAAGGATGCCGAGCTCAAGGATTTGGAGAAGAAGCTCAAGGGCCTGGAAGAGAGCATGTACCGCGATCCGGTGACTGCTCTCTACAACAAGGAGTTCCATCAGGCATTCCTGCTCAAGGAGCTTGAGGGCGGCGGCTCGGTCGTCTCGCTGGTGTTGGGCATTGACAACCTGGAACGTATCAACCTCGACTATGGCAGCAGCGAAGGCGACCGGACTATGAGGATTCTCTCTGACTTGTTGCTGCAGAGCGTCGAGCCGAATGTGCAGGTTTGCCGCATCACCGGAGGGATGTTCGCACTCCTGTGCACATCCCTGACAAAAGAGCAGGCCATTGAGCGCGCTGCGAAACTGGGCACCCTGATTGCAGAGGAAGACCGTTTCATCGTTCCCATCACCGTCTCGATGGGAATCGTTCACTCTGATGAGATCGACGAGCGCAAGAAAGATGATGCAGCACTGATGGCGGCTGAAATCAACAACACGGCCGCCTTCCGCCTGCGGCTTGCACGAAAGAAGGGAGCGGGTAGCATCGTATACACATCGACTAGCGAAGCAGGCAGCCGTTCTGCTTTCACCATCCTCCTTGTAGATGTTCCATCCTTCTCCCGGGACCTTTTGAAGCAGACCATGGAGAAGGAGCGCTATCGTGTCCTGGTCGCAGACAACGGCCTGGAAGCGAAAAAACTCGTGCTTGCAGGAGGGGTGGACCTGGTTTTGTGCGAGCTGCTCATTCCCAAGCTCAGCGGTCTGTCACTGCGCAAGGAGCTTTTGCGCAACCCTGCTACTGCAGGCATTCCCTTCATACTCATGTCGGCGAACAAGCAGGAGCAAACGGTCAGAAGGGCTTTCGACTTGGGTATCCAGCACTTCCTTGCCCGTCCGTTGGCCTTGTATGAGTTGGCAGGCCTGGTCAACTTCATTGCAGAGAAGGAGGCCTGAGATGTCCGGCAATATCGCAATCTTGATGACAGGTGCTGTATTGGCTCTCAACCTGCTTGTCCTGCTGGGTATCGTAAGCCTGCGTCTGGTACGATCAAGCAGGAAACGCAGGCTCGACAAAGCTAAAGCCCTCTTTCTCTCCCAACTGAAGGCAGAAAGGCCCGACTTCTCCTGTTTCAAAGCAAACACCCTGCTCAAGCTCTACGGCAGGCTCAGCGACAGCATCCAGCTGGAGAGTGCCGTCCATGAGCAGATTCTCAGCTATCTTTCAGACTCGAAGGTTGTCAAAACACTGGCCAAACGATTGCATTCCCCGTTCTTCGTCAGGCGGATTGAGTCAGCCGTTCAGCTCAAGCCGATGCTCGCCCTTCCCTCCTACCGAAATTTGTTCCTTCACGTGCTGGCTGAAGAAAAGAACCAAGTCGTTGTGCTCTACCTGTTCCAAGCCCTTTCCTGGGTGAAAGAGAAGCGCGCCATCATTCCCATGCTCAGACGCCTGCGTCGAGCGACGCCCTGGATGGCAGGCCGGTATCGCTCCCTCTTGATCAGCTACGAATTTCTGCTGCTCCCCTATCTGAAAAAGCGGCTTGCCGTCGACCGCAGCTACCTCGGGCTCCTCATCTGTGAATACGCTGCACAATTTCCCACCGACGAGCTCAAGCCCTACCTCATCCGCCAGGCACAGGGGAAGAACATCCTGGTCCGAAAAAGCGCCCTCTATGCTTTGTGCCTGCATTTCCCCCAAGAGCTGATCAAGCCCGCCTTTCTGGAAAGCCCCTTCCAATCTACAATGGGCTATGTAATACGAGCATATGCTCGCATCGGGGACAAGCGGTACATCCCTTCCCTCCTGGCATACAGCAAATATTCCAGTACACGCGACCAGTTGGTCCAGAGCCTTTCGGAGATGGCCTACAAGGACCCGACCCTGCTCAAGGACTTTCTCTCGCGTTTTGAAACAACACGCAACAAGAGTGAGACAGCAGTGCTGGCCAAGGTGTTGGACAACCGCCTCACCTATCTGCTTACCGCCTATCAAGGTGATTTGGACGAGCAGTTGACCAACCTGGTTTCCAGCTTGGTGCAGCAGCAGCTGGTCAGCGGTTTGGTGCAGTTTCTCAACACCAACAGCAACATCCACAAGCAGCAGCAGCTGGTCGCCCTTGTCAGGAACCTTGCCAAGCACAGCAAGCAACTCAAGCTACTGTTCTTTGCCTATCTGCACCCCGCTGTCTATCAGACGCTGAACATCTCCAAGCCGGAGACGGCAAAGCCTGCTGTGCAAGCCCATCAGGAGAAACCCCAGCGGTTGACCCTGATCCTTTTGCTCATTCTCACCCTTTTGATCTTCCCCTTGATCATCGTCCTCTCCGAGCTGCCCAACCTCATTGACCTGACATTCAAAGAGTTTTTGTCCTTGTATGTGGTTCGCTTCAATTACTTCTTGGTCTACTATTCGATTACGATCAATGCCATCTACCTGGTGATGCTGCTCATCTCCTTCAGAGCGGCGGGAGTGCAGAACCGCCTCTGGCGGGCGAAGGACAAGCGCATGCTTTTCACCAAAGGTTTGCTTCCCTCGGTCTCCATCATCGCCCCGGCCTACAACGAGGCCGCCAACATCATCGAGAGCACCAACAGCCTGCTCAATCAACAGTATCCCGACTTTGAGCTCATCGTCGTCAACGATGGCTCGAAGGACACGACGCTCCAGACTTTGATCACTTACTTCAATCTGGAGAAGCGTGACCAGTTGGTTCCCAAACGACTGAGGACCCGCTCTCTGAGGGGCATCTACAAGAACAAGGACATCCCCAACCTGGTCGTGGTGGACAAGGTCAACGGCGGCAAGGCCGATTCATTGAACTTGGGACTCAATGCAGCGACCAAGCAGTTCTTCTGCGGCATCGACGCCGATTC
>NZ_DJGW01000006.1:3194-12017 GCF_002432845.1 Sphaerochaeta sp. UBA5836 | reverse complement strand
ACCGAAAGCATTGCCAGCGGAGGTAACATCTGCCCGGTCAACGGTTGTGATGTGGAACTGGGCAGTCTGGACTCAATCGGCCTGCCTACAAAATTCCTCCCAAGGCTTCAGAGCCTTGAGTACATCCGCTCCTTCATGACCGGTCGGGTCGGCTGGGCACGACTGAATGTGTTGTTGATCATCAGTGGAGCCTTCGGGATTTTCCATCGGGACCGGACGATTGCCACCGGAGGCTACCTCACCAAGAGCGGCAAGTTTCACAAGGATACGGTGGGCGAGGACATGGAGTTGGTTGTTCGGCTTTCACGTTACATGCGCGAGCGGAGGCTGCCCTATCGGGTGCAATATGCAAGCAACGCAAACTGCTGGACCGAGGTACCCGAGAAATGGAAGGTGCTCCACCGTCAACGAGACCGCTGGCACCGGGGCTTGATCGACATCCTGCTTTTCCACAGCACCATGATCGCCAATCCTCGGTATGGGCGACTGGGCATGGTGGGTATGCTCTACTACTTTCTCTTTGAGCTGCTCGGGCCGTTTGTGGAAGCGCAAGGCCTCTTGTTTGTGTTCATCGGCGCCCTGATGGGCCTGATCAATCTCCCCATAGCCCTAGCCCTGTTCACTTCGACCATCCTCTTAGGGATGTTGGTCTCCTTGTCAGCCCTGCTTATCAGCGAATACGACCGTCCGCTTTACTCCAATAAGGACATGCTGCGTTTGGTGTGGATGGCAATCGTTGAGAACTTCGGGGTGCGTCAGGTCATCAGCTTGTGGCGGGTAAGCGCATACTTCAGTGCGATGCGCAAGAACCGTGGATGGGGAACCCAGGTGAGAACCGGCTTTAAAGGGGCTCAAAAGAAAACGCAGTAATGACCATGTGGGCGGGTCTTAGGGGTGCATTGCCCTGGTAGAGCCAGAAGTTGATGCGAAACCGAACCCGTCCCGGTGTAGGCGCGGCTGGATACGTCCAACGCGCTATGCGCATCGCGTCACTTTCTTGTAAGTCGGGATCCACATTTCCATGGTAGGAGGAGAACGCAACTCCTTCCTTGGTCCAGACGATGCGGTGGGTGGTTGCGGTGCCGTTCAGTTCAGGCTTGAAAACAAAAATCCTGGAGGAATCGGTATAGGGTTGGACTACATACTGAAACTTGGTGCCATCACGCTGACCCCAGGCGGCAAACTCAATGTCTATCTCCCGGTTGTACTCCTGCGGTGAGGTATCCCAGGTAAAGAAGCCTGCAACCACATTCGGATCGTACTGCTCGATGTCGGTCTCAACGGTGAAGGTATAGGTGCCGTAGCCTACCCGTTCGCGGGTGAATATCTCGGTAGCCCACCAGCGGCCCTGCTGCTCAGCGATGGTCAGGTGCAGGCCCCACTCGTCGACCCAGACCGCGTCCTCGGTTCCCCGAAAGTAGTTCGGTCCGGGAGCAGTAGGAGTCAGGCTGGATTTCAACCTCCAGTGCAGGTTCCCGAACTCCAGCTCCCTCGGACCGGTCTTCAATATGGGAGCATCCTGTGCATACAGGGTGCAGGAAAGCAAACTTACCAACGCCAATGCAAGCAATGTAGCTTTCATACCTACCTCCCGGTCAAGGCGAGCACCTTCTGTACAAAGACATCGGTGCTGTAATTCTCAACATTCATTGCGCCGATGGACCAAGCGTGTATGCTCTTTGTCGGTACCACCTCGGCGATGCTGGTCCTGATGGCCTGATAGCCTGCATTACGGGCCTCATTGATGATTTTACTCTCCCCCGCACCATTTCCGAACGGAAGGGCAAGGACTGTCACCGGCTCGCCGGTTTGCTCTTCGATGATCTGCTTGGAGGCCTGAAGCTCATGGCGGATCTCCTCGACAGAGAGCTCTGCCATCATTCGATGCGTCAGTGAGTGGGATTCAAAGAAGAAAAGCTTCCTGCCGGAACTGGTTCGGTAATCACTCATCTCCCGAATCTGGTCCCAGCTCATATAGCCGACTTCCCCGATGAAGTTGGGAACCAGGAAGATGGTCGCCTCTAGCTCATACTGGCGAAAGAGCGGGTAGACGATGGCATAGATGGAGAGATCACCGTCATCGAAGGTAATGATCACTTGGTCGGTTTTTGCCAAAGACGTACCATTCAGAATCGCCCTGAAATTGGTGATGGTGAAATTCCGTTTGAGAAAAGCCAGGTCGTGCTCGAAATTGTACAGGTCACGGTTATAGACATTGCCCGTACGCCCGAAGACGATATTGTGATAAAGAACCACCAAAAGCTTGGGATCCTTTCTCGGGGGTACTTGGCTCGGCGTGTCAAAGCCCACAAGGGTTTGGACGGGTAACAAATCCTGATCGCGGGTGCTCCAGTACCTCACCGCAGGGGCCTCATCATTCCGAATAAGGGGAGCACTTTGTTGCTCGGGAATCACCTCGGCAGAGAGGCCGAACATGAGCGAAACAAGTAGGATAATCAGGATGGAGTGTTTCATACAGCAAAGGCCCTCAAACCGGCAAAGAAGGCGAATTGGACGACGACGATCAGGGTGGGAACCCTGTTGACGGCAGCCAGCTTTTGCTTGGCAAACATAAAAGCAAAGACAAAGGCGATGCAAAACCATGCAAGGTAGTTCTGAAGCGGAATGTCTCCACCTGCCCAACTCCAGTAGTCGAAGGCGATGGCCACCGGCTCCATTACATAGTCGAAGAGTACGGTCAAAGAAGCTGTTGCCAAGGCAGCCAGCCAGGGATTTGCAATCTTTGTGCTTGTTACCTGTACAATGCCCAAAATAATAAGCGTCCAGTTGACGCCGATCAGAAGCGGTACGCCCAGCAATTTCAGCCCAAGCGTCGGTCCGTAGGTATACGCACCAAAGACCAAGGAGGTGGCAACCCCGATTATTTCCAGTACCAGAGTGAGCAGGAAGGTGAGCACCGCCCAAAAGAGCAGGCGGGAATTGCGGGCTTTCACTTCAAAGAAGAATCCCAAAATTGAGGTGGCTGAAATGGTATAGGGGGTGAAGGCCAGCATCATCGGCAGTGTTGCATCAAGTGTGTGCAACACCAGGCCGATGGCATAAATCGGTATCAGCAAAAGGAGAGTCAGGCGTTCTATCTTTTCAAGATTCTGCATGGCAGGGCGACTCCTAGAGTGTGGGCTATACCCTTTCTCAGTATCCTCGACTTCGGCGGCTTGACCCGCTTCTCATAGACGATGAAAGGATCCTTGGCTATCTGCTGTGCGGTCCAGCAGTACATGTCCGCAGCGGTCATAATCGGGATGCGATACCGTCTTGGAATATAACCATACCCCTTTTCCGCCTCTTTCTGCCAAAGCTGGTACCGTTTGACCTCTTCACGGATGAAAGCCTTGAACTGCAGGGGATGCTTCTGAGTATATGCACTGTCCAAGGAGGAAAGAGAGCTCTTGTCGAGCGGCAGGTAGCGCCTTCCAATTTCCAGGTCTTCCTGAATATCACGGATGAAATTGATGTACTGCATCGCCCGTCCAAGCATCGCAGCATAGCCGGAGGCTTTCTCACTCAGGTCCATGATCCTTGCCATATAGAGACCGATGACCTCGGCCGAGCCATAGATGTAGGTGAGCACCTCGTCGAGGGTTTCACAGGTGGAGCTTGAAAGGTCGTGCTCCATGGAGTCCAGAAACGCCTCGGTCCAGGCAGGATCGAAGTGCTTGCGCCTGTGCAGTTCCAGAAAAGCATCGATGATTACATCGCCACTCGCTTTACCCGACGTAAGCGCCTCTGTGTAGGTTCTACGGAAGGCGTGAAAAGCCGCTGGATCGACCGGCTGGTCGTCCACCAGGTTGTCAGCCACCCTGACAAACCCATACAATGCATAGACATCCCTGCGAACAGCAGGGGGAAAGAAATGGGAACTGAAGTAATAGGTCTTGCTCCCGTTTCTGAAAATTTGTTCATGTTTCTCAGCGACCATACGTTTCTTGGATTTCATTGGCTATCAATTCGCTTGCAATGAGTACCATCGGGACACCTACGCCCGGATGGGTATACTGGCCTGTGTAGTACAGATTCGGCACCTTCTTGGCTTGGTGTCTGGGGCGGAACACTGCTGTTTGGAACAGCGTGTGGCTCAGACCCAGGGCCGTGCCCTTGTAGGCATGGTAATCCTGGATGAAATCCCGATGGGTGTACAACCGCTTTACCAGGACATCCTTGCCCAGATCCTCACCGGTGACCTTTTTTACATGCTCGACCATCATTGCAAAATACGCCTCCCGCTGCTCGTCGGTATCGGCAAGATCGGGGGCAACCGGGACGAGCAAAAAGACATTCTCACAGCCTTGGGGCGCAGAGCTTGGATCGGTCTTGGTTATGCAGCTAAGGTAAAAACAGGGATCTTGGTCCGGCCATGCGGGCTGCTTGAAAATGTCATCGAAATGGCCGTTCCAATCCTTTGCGAAGTAGAGATTATGATGCTCAAGACCCTTGAGTTCGCGTCCGATGCCAAGGTAGGCGATGAACATGGAGGGAGCGACGACGCGCTTTTTCCAGTAGGAGTCCGAGTAGGTTCGCTCCTCTTTCTTGATCAAAGCCGTCTCGGTATGGTGATAGTCGGCTGAGCTGACGACTACATCGGCTGCAAAGTAGCCGTTGGTCGTCTCAACCCCGACAGCCTTTCCATCCTTGGTGACTATGCTGGTGACCTCGGTGTCGGTGAGTAGATGTACTCCAAGCTCTTGGCAAAGGTTGACAAACCCTTCGGCAGCCCCGGCCATGCCTTTTTTGGGGAAGAATACGCCCAACTTGAGGTCGACATGGCTCATGATGGAATAGAGTGCTGGAGCCTGGGCGGGATTGGTGCCCAAAAACACCATGGCATACTCGAGGATCTGCTTGGCCCTGCGGTCCTGGACATAGCCTGAAACGAAGGAGTCGAGCTTGCCGAGTACGCCAAGCTTCAGGCCTTCGGTCATCAGGCGCCTGTTGAAGAACTGGCCGATATGCTTGTAGTCCCGGTACAAGAAATCCTCCATGGCAACATCATACTTGTATGTCGATTGCTCCATGTAGGCTTTCAGGGCCTGGCCTCCGCCTTTTTCAAAGGATTCAAAAAGTTCGGCATTCTTATCAAAATCCGCGGTGAGTTCAACCTCCTGATCGCCGAAAAACACTTTGTAGTAGGGATCCAAGGGTTTGAGCTCGTAGTAGGACTCCCGCTTTTTCCCGAACAGGGAGAAGTAGCGTTCAAACACTTCAGGCATGAGATACCAGGACGGACCCATATCGAAGGTAAAGCCATCCTTATGCCAATAACGGGCACGGCCGCCGAGCTGTTCGTTCTTCTCGACCACCGTTACCGTAAACCCGTCTCGTGCAAGCAGGGCTGCTGCACTGAGGCCTCCGAAGCCTCCACCGATGACTAAAGCTTGTTTTCCCATAGGCAAATCCTATGGTGTTTGCAAAGGAAAATCAAGGAGAAACTGCACTCCAATACTTAAAAAGAACTATTCCGAGTAAGAAGAATCGAGTTGTCTCTTTCTTCCTCCTTTCCCAAATGCACTCGTTTGGATATGCTTGAGACAAGGAGATTCAGCGATGATCATTGACAAACTCAGCGACCTACGGCGCTATATACCTTCCCTTCCCGCATTGGAAACGGTCTGTTCGATTTTGGAGAGCGAAGTACTGAAGGACCAAAGCTTTGGAAGCTATACGACCGATAATCCGTCGGTACGCTACAACCTCTTCACCTACCATACGGAAAAGACCGAGAGTGATATCTATGAGATCCATCAGAAGGAGGTTGATGTGCAGATCCTCCTCTCCGGCTTTGAACGGATGGACATCGCATCCAAGGATGGACTTCAGACAGTACAGGAGTATGATCGGGCAAAGGAAGCAATGTTTTCAAAAGGCAGGAAACAGGTAAGCTACCACGCCGATACCACAACCTTCGCCCTCTTCTTCCCAGGCGAGCCGCATGCCCCCAATCTGGTCGATGGTGAGTCGACCGAAGTGGTGAAGGTGGTTTTCAAGATTCTTCCATCCTGAACCGAAGAAGGTGGACCAGCAGACAATTTCTTCTGCTCCTGCCCCTGCTGTTCATCTTCTCTTCCCTCTTTGGCTCGACGGGCCTGTGGTCCTCCTTTCCGCTCTCGGATGTGCTGGCGGCATCGCTGACCTGTTTCCTTCTGCTTCGGGAATGCGAGACAAAACTTTCTCTATACAGGTAAAATTTCCATTTGACAGATGGGAAATCCCATGCAATCATAAAACCTGTAAGACAGCTTTACAGCTAAGCAGATTTTCTTCCTGGCATACGCCGGGAAACGCATCGAACATTGTTAGCCGCTTTGCGGTCCTGAGGAGGAAACAATGAAGAAAGTTATCATCACCCTGTTGCTGGCCGCCCTGGTGCTTCCCATGGCATTCGCGCAAGCTTCAACTGAAGTCAAACCCGTTGAACTGGTCTACACCATGACCGCAGTCCCCACCGATGCACACGCCGGTGCCATGCGCGTCTTCAAGGAAACCGTCGAACGTGTTTCCAATGGACAGATCAAGGTTCTCACCTATGACTCCGCCTCGCTGTTCAAGCAGGAGCAGGAAGTCTCTGCAGTCAAGAGCGGCCAGGCTGACATGACCGCCACTGCAGCTTCGTGGTTGACCGATGGAAGTCCGTGGGTGTCCATGTTCACCGCCGGCTACATCTTCAAGAGCTACGACCACATGACCAGCGTACTCAACGGCCCCATCGGAGCTGAGGTGTTCGACCGCATCGCCAAGGAGCAGGGAATCCGCCCCCTCGGTGCACAGTATCTCGGAACCCGCCAACTCAACCTGGTCGAGGACAGGGAGATCAAGACCCCGGCCGACCTCAAAGGCGTAAACCTGAGAATGCCGAACTCCGACTCCTGGATCTTCCTGGGCAAGGCCTTGGGCGCCAATCCGACCCCGATTTCCTTCAGCGAGCTGTACATGGCCCTGCAGACCAAGACCGTCGACGGCCAGGACAACCCGCTCCCGTCCACCAAGAACGCCAAGTTCTATGAAGTCACCAAGTCCATCACCATCACCAACCACCTGGTTGACTCTGTATGGCCCGCCATCAACGAAGCAAAATGGCAGTCCCTTTCCGAGCAACAAAAGGCTTGGGTCATGGAAGGGGTGAAGGCCGGCATCGAGTATTGCGACACCACCAACCTCAAGGCTGAGGCTGAACTGGTCGAGTTCTTCAAGAGCGCAGGCCTGAAGGTCTACTATGCCGACCTGGATGCATTCGCCGAGCACGTTTTGGCACAGTATCTGGCAAGTCCTTATGCTAAGAGCTGGGATAAGGACATGTTCGAAAAAGTCGTAGCAGCTGGCAAGTAAGCAAACACTTACAACCCGGGGCTGCCTGCCCCGGGTTTCTTCTTGCAATTGAACAGGAGACCAACCACATGAAAAAACTGGCATTGTTGCTGAGAGAGATCATGGAAGTCTACATTCCGGTCATCTCCTTTATCTTCTTGTTTCTGGCATTCATCCTGCAAGTATTCTTCAGGTATGTGGTCAACCATCCTCTTACCTGGACCCAGGACGTGATCGTCATTGGATTTTGTTGGTCGGTCATCCTCGGAGCCTGCTATACCATGCGTCGCAAGGGACACGTCCAGTTCACCATGCTCTACGAAGCCTACAGCCCCAAAGTGGCTGCCTGGGCCCGCCTGCTGGGGAACCTGTTGATCATCATCACCTTCGCCTTGATGGTCATCCCTTCCTTCAAGTACGCCTTCTTTTTGGGTTTCCAGAAAACCCCGGTCCTGCGTGTCTCCTACACCTGGATTTTCCTCCCCTTCACCTATTTTCTCCTGTCCATCATCGGCTACAGCATCAAGCCGGTCCTGGAGGATTGGAAGGTCATTACCGGTAAACTTTCCGATAGTGTCGACCACAGCTACGATCCATTGCTCGGGGAGGTAAAGAAATGAGTTTCCCCTTATTCATCACCCTGTTTGTATTCATCCTGATCTTCATTCTCAGGATGCCCATCGCCCTGGGCATGCTTGCCTCGGCTGCATGCTACCTTTTGGTAAAGGGCGCCGACCTGAGCCTGGTCGTCAACCAGGTCATGAACACCTATTACACCAACTACGTCATCATCGCAGTCCCGCTCTTCATATTCACCGCCAACGTCATGAACAGCGGCAAGGTTACCGACATGATCTTCAAGTTCGCAGGCGGGCTGACCGGGCGGATGCGGGGAGCACTCGGCCAGGTCAACGTCCTTGCCTCCCTGATCTTCAGCGGGATGACCGGATCGGCCATCGCCGATGCCGCAGGCCTGGGAAAGATTGAGATCCAGGCAATGAAGGACGATGGGTACGATCCGGAGTTCAGCTGCGCCATCACCGCCGCCTCTGCAACCATCGGACCGATTTTCCCGCCATCCATTCCCTTGGTCATCTATGCCATGCTCTCTTCAACCTCGGTAGGAGCGCTGTTCATGGGCGGCATGGTTCCGGCGATTCTCCTCGCCCTCTTTTTAATGATCTACGTTGCCATTGTTGCCAAGAAGCGAAACTACCCCAGAGGTGAGAAAATTGTCTGGACGACGTTTCTCGCCTTCACCATCAAGGCGCTTCCCGCCCTGCTGACACCTGTCATCCTGCTGGTCGGTATCTACACCGGGGTGATGACTCCAACCGAGGCAGGAGCAATTGCAGGTCTGTATGCCATCATCATTTCCGTATTTGCCTATAAGGCGATGGGAATAAAGGACCTGTACGAAGTGATCAAGACCACCATCAAGGATGTCGGGGCAACCAGCATCATGATCGGGGCTGCCACCATCATCAGCTACATCGTCGCCCG
>NZ_DJGW01000006.1:330-3091 GCF_002432845.1 Sphaerochaeta sp. UBA5836 | reverse complement strand
GGCATGTTCATGGACACCTCCACCATCCAGCTGGTCTTCGTCCCCATCATGATTCCTGTCGCCAATGCTCTGGGCATCGACATGATCCACTTCGGATTGGTAGTCACCTTCAACATGATGGTAGGCCTCTCCACCCCGCCGTTCGGCATGCTGCTGTTCATCACCAGCGGTATTTCGGGGACACCGCTGAAGGGAGTCATGAAGGAAATCATCTGGCCGCTGGTGGTCATGCTGATCGTCCTTGTCCTGATCACCTACATCCCCGAGATCACGCTCTTCCTGCCTCGTGCTGCAGGACTCATCTAAGGAGTTATGTCAATGAAAACACCCTATAACGGCTGCTGGCCGACCATGATCACCCCCTTTACTGCTGACAACAAGGTAGACTTTCCGGCAGTGAAGGCTCTTGCCAACTGGTATATCGACCGGGGCGCCGACGGCATCTTCGCCGTCTGCCAGTCCAGCGAGATGTTCTTTCTCTCCCCACAGGAGAAGCTCGATATAGCCAAGGCGGTCGTCGAGGCTGCCGAAGGCCGGGTAAAGGTCATCGCAAGCGGCCATACCAGCGACGACCACAAACAACAGATCGATGAGCTGGGAGCCATGGCCCAGACAGGAGTCGATGCCGTGGTGCTGGTCTCCAACCGCCTGGCAAAGGCCGACGAGGACAGCTCGGTCTTCAATGCCAACGCCCAAGATATCTTTGAGCAGCTTCCCGATGTCACCTTCGGCCTGTACGAGTGCCCCTATCCCTATCTGAGGCTGCTTACCGACGATTTTTTGGCCTGGGCTGCAAAGGAAGACAAGCTGGTCTTCCTCAAGGACGTCTCCTGTTCCCTGGAAATCGAGAAACGCCGTGTCGAACTGGTCAAGGGAACCAAGCTAGCCCTGTTCAACGCCAACACCGCCACCCTTCTGGACTCCTGGATCGCAGGCTACCATGGCTACAACGGGGTTATGGCGAACTTCCACATCGATATCTACAAGTGGATGTATGAGCACTTCAAAACGGAACCCGTCCTTGCACGCAAGGTCATGGACTTCCTTACCGTTGCTGCAGTCACCGAAGCACGAGCCTATCCCATCAATGCCAAATACCACTACGACCTCACCGATGTGCCGATGAGCCTGGTCACCCGCTCCAAGCCTGTCTCCCTGCTCAACGAGAATGCCCGGTTGGAGATTCAGAGCCTGATCAGAATGGAAGCGGAGATGCGCACGCTTTTGGGGCTCAAGCTATGAACCGGGGCTCTGAGTTTCGCACCAGGTTGAAGTCGGGTTCAGTTCTGGGCGGGCACGTATTTCTCAATGACCCTGCCATCACCGAAGCTCTTGCCCGTTATGGCTACGACTTCATCTGGATCGATGCCGAGCATGGGCCGTTTGACAAGCAGAATCTTCTGCTTCATGTCATGGCGGCCAATGCCGGCGGGGCTGCAGCCTTTGTACGGGCATCAGGCCAGCAGATGCAAGACCTCAAGTATGTCCTTGAGATGGGCATCGACGGCATCATCATCCCCCAGGTGATGGACGAGATTGAAGCCCGAAAGGTTTTGGAACTCTGCCTGTATCCACCAGAGGGAACACGGGGGTTCGGTCCCAGGCGCGCCATAGCGTATAATCAACAGGATTTGAAAACCTACCTTTCTACAAGCAGGGAGAGTTTTGTCAGGATCATCCAGATCGAGCACATACGGGCGGTACAGCGCATTGAGGCAATACTAGCCCTGCCCGCCCTCGATGCGGTGATCATCGGCCCGAACGACCTTTCGGCCTCCATCGGCCTGCTCGGCGACAGCCTGAACGAGAAGGTGCTTGCACTTGCAAACCAGGTGGTCAAGGCAGCCAAGAAGGCTGACAAGCCGGTCGGTGTCTCGATCGGGCCGGATGAGAGGACGATCAGGATATACCAAGAGATGGGAGTGGATTTCATCAGCTGCGGCGATGATATCTCCTTTCTCCATCAAGGAGCCAAGAGAACCTTTGCAATGGTTGGTAGAACCTAGATGCAGGGGTCCGAATTTAGTAAGATGACTGGATAGGAGGAGGTTCCCATGGACATTTCACACTTCTCACTCTCACGGGTAAACCTCAGCCAGCAGATTGCAGACCATCTGGAGGAGGTGATCCTCTCCTCTCCCACCAGTAAAGTGGCTGAGAAACTTCCCGGCGAGATGAAGCTTGCCAAACAGTACAATGTCAGCCGACCGGTCATCCGGGAAGCTCTCAAGCTGCTGCAGGAAAGGGGCTTGATCACGCTCAAGAACGGCAGTGGAGCCTATATCACCCGACCGGAAAACGATACCGTCATGAATGCCATCAACCGCATCATGCAGGTCGACCGCATCAAGAGCGACGACCTGACACAGATGCGCGAAATTTTGGAGCTCAGCTCCGTGGACCAGGCGGTGAAGCGCATCACCGACGAGCAGTTGAAGGAGATGGACAGGATCCTGTCCAAGTTCGAGGACAAGAGCCTTCCGCTCAAGGAGCGGGTCAAGCTGGACGAACAGTTCCATATCGCCATCGCCCAGGCCACCGGCAATGAGCTACTCAGCATGTTCGTCGGGGTGCTCACCTCCCTTTTGCGTGACTACATGGGAAAAGGCATCCTCATCGAAGGCGGCATCGAAGATGCAATCAAGCGTCACCGGGAGATTTACCAGGCCCTGCTCAACCGGGATGCAAAGGCGGTCCACCAGGCAATGGTCGACCACCTGAGAGTCTCAAGCCTCAACGTCCAATTCTTTGACAAACAAGG
>NZ_DJGW01000006.1:0-268 GCF_002432845.1 Sphaerochaeta sp. UBA5836 | reverse complement strand
AGTCTTCTCCTTTCGGGCATCGAACCAAAGCTCATAACCTTGGCCCAGAAAGTCTTCAATCGGTAATTTGCAACCGACCCCAAGCTCTCTCTTGAAATGAACGAGCGGCCAAGCAGCTGATGTTCCAGGATATCCTGTATAATTTCAGCTTCCTCACCACTGCAGTCAATCTACAGGACGAGAACATTTTTTCCAACTACGCCGTGTGGCTCTTTGAGCTCTTGTGCAACCTCATGAAGGACCAGATGGTCGATCACTACCATGTGCT
>NZ_DJGW01000068.1:43311-56675 GCF_002432845.1 Sphaerochaeta sp. UBA5836 | reverse complement strand
AGGCTCTCTTGTGGTTCCAAGAAATGAGAAAAGCTCCTATGATGGGGACTATGAACCTAACACGACGTAATTTCTCAATTCCCCTAGTGGCTTGGACAGTTCGGGCAGTGGTGCTTGGCATGTTGGTCGGACCGGTCATCAGTCTGTTGACCTTTCTCGTCGCTGAAGCCGGGTCGATCCGCTCCAACCATCCGTGGCTTCATTTTCTCATACCCCTTGGTGCCCTGCTTACCGCCTTTCTGTATCAGAAACTCGGGCCTTACCTCAAAGACGGCGGCTCACAGGTGATCGACTTGATCAATCAGGGCATTCTCGATATCGCCCACCCCACCAGCATCGGCTACGAGAAGGATCGTGATGCGCACAAGCAGAAGATATCCACCAAAATGGCTCCTCTTTTGCTGTTCAATACGTTCATCACCCATCTTGTGGGAGCATCAGGAGGCAAGGAAGGCGTCGGGGTCCAAGTCGGGGCTTCCATCGGAAGCTACTGCTCCCGCCTGGAAATGCAGATGCTGCACCAGGGGCAGAGGCAATCCATCCAGCAGAAAGGTATCTGGCTGATCAGCGGTGCTGGGGCCGCCTTCGGCGCCCTGTTCAACGCCCCGATTGCCGGAACCTTGTTCGGAATGCAGTTCTCCAATCCCCGGGTGAACCGAACCGACGCCCTCCTGCCCTGCCTGACCGCCTCCTTCACCGCCTGCATGGTGAGCCAGGCTCTGCATACGCACACCTTGGTCCCGGTGACAGCCGAAGCCTTCACCCTCGATCTTTCCACACTTCTCATATTATTGGCATACTCCATCCTGCTCGGCTTGGCCAGCAGACTCTTCTGCCACCTGATCCATCTGACCAAGAGCCTGTTCTCTCGGATTACCACGAACCCCTACAAGAAAGCACTGCTTGCCAGTTCGCTGTTATTGCTTGCATCAATCGTCATTTACCTGGTCACCGGTACGTTTGCCTACAACGGACTCTCCATCGACCTCATCATTGAGGCAGAGTACGGAACCACCAGCAAGTTCGCCCCTCTTTTCAAGCTCCTCTTGACCGCCCTGACCATTGGAAGCGGCTTTGCCGGCGGCGAGGTCATCCCGATTCTCGTCATAGGCGCCACAACAGGGGCCTTGTTCGGAGCGCTGCTTCCCATCCCGGTCTCTGCACTGTCCATGTTCGGAGCCATAGGAATGCTCAGCGGCAGCACCAAACTCCCCTTGGCCTGCTTTGTATTGGGATTGGAGCTGTACGGCTTCGGCAATCCCACCTCGTTGTTCTTTGTTTGCTGCATAGCCTACCTCTTCAGCGGCAGACTCTCCATCTACGAGCGGCAGATTGTTCCAGAAATCATCGATCCCGCCTGGGATGTCTGACATAGGTGCTTGACAAGGATGCCAACACTTCCTAATATATGAACATCTATTCATATATTGATATATTAGGAGTCAACCATGCATCCATCCAAAGCAACCCACACAGAACCATCCCCATTGCATGAACGGGACTACACATTCGAGGGGGTGGATTGTCCTGTCTGCGCTGCAAAAATCGAGGACCGCATCCAGCGAATCGGAGGGGTTGCATCGGCCCGGGTCGATTTCTCGCGCAAGCAAATACGCATCAGCACCACCGAAAAACAGCAGGAGTCTTTTTACAGCGACCTCATCAAGGAAGCCAAACGGGTGGAACCGTCGCTCAAGGTGAAACCCTTGGAAAACCGAACAAAAGACGAAGATGATCCTCTTTGGGTCATCTTGGTCCGAATCCTTGTCTCGCTACTCGGCTTCGGTCTGGCCATGCTCTTCGACATTCCCCACCTGTTCATACTGAGCTTTGTGGTAAGCGGTTACGATGTGCTGCTCAAGGCGGCGAGAAATGTAGTGCATGGAAAAATCTTTGATGAAAATTTCTTGATGAGCATTGCAACGCTTGGAGCATTGGCCATAGGGGAAACAGGGGAAGCGGCGGCTGTCATGCTTTTCTATCTGGTCGGAGAATATTTCCAAGCCCGTTCGGTAATGCAGAGCAGAAAATCAATCATTGAGGCCCTTGACTTGAAGGTGCAGCAGGCAAGGCTGGTCCAAGGACAGAGTACTACCATGGTTGCCGTCGAAGAGGTTGTTCCCGGTTCACACATACGGGTGCTTTCAGGCGAGAAAATACCAGTCGATGGATATATAGTCAGTGGAAGCTCCAGTTTGGATATGCAGCATTTGACCGGGGAATCAATTCCGAGAACAGTGAAAGTCGGAGACGAGGTGCTTGGCAGTTCCCTCAACCTGGGAGGGACGCTCGATATCAGGGCCAGCAAGCCTTATGAGGAGAGTACTGCGGCAAAAATTTTGCAGCTGGTTGAGGAGAGCGCAGGAAAAAAGGCGCAAACTGAACGCTATATCACCTCGTTTGCCCGATACTATACCCCGATCGTGGTGTTCTTGGCCGTTGCGCTCGCCGTCATCCCAGGTCTGATAACCGGGTCTTGGCAGACCTGGGTCTATCGTTCACTGGTGTTTCTGGTGGTGAGCTGTCCGTGTGCGTTGGTCATCAGTGTTCCGCTTTCGTATTTTGCAGGAATTGGAAAGAGTGCCAAGAGGGGTATCCTGGTCAAGGGAGGCAACTATTTGGAAGCCCTTGCAAAGACCGATACCATCGTGTTCGACAAGACCGGGACCCTTACCAGTGGAACGTTCACCTTGCTCGAGGTTCGCTTGACGGCCTCTGCCACCCATGATGAAGCCTATCTACAGGAAATTGCAGCCTCCCTTGAACGAAACAGCAACCACCCGCTGGCAAAAGCCTTCCTCACCCTCAACGCTCCATATGCGGCACTCGATGTACAGGAGGTTGCGGGAAAAGGCCTGTCCGCCTTGGTCGACGGCAGACGTGTTGCAGCAGGCAATGCCGCACTGTTTGAGGATTTGGGGATCGTGGTGGAACCAGGGGCTGAGGATGAGGCAGCAATCCTGTTGGCCGTTGACGGCCGTCATGAAGCCTCGTTCATCCTGCGCGACACCCTGCGCTCCGAGGCCAAATCCGTGGTCAAGCATCTCAGGGACCTGGGGATCACGCACCTCGCCATGATCAGCGGCGACACAGAGGTGCATGCAAACCGCGTGGCGGCGGAACTCGGCTTGGATGAGGTGCACGCATCCCTTCTGCCCCATGAGAAACAGGAACGCATGCTAGCGATGTCAGCAGAACGCAAAAATCTGGTCTTCGTGGGAGACGGAATGAACGATGCCCCCAGCCTGGCTGCAAGCAAAGTAGGCATCGCCATGGGCAGCAATGCAAGTGATGCCGCGATGGAAAGTGCCGATGTGGTCATTCTTGCCGATGACTTGCAAGAGGTGGCGAACCTGCTTGAGATCAGCAGGCATACTGCAGCCATCGTCAGGCAAAACATCAGTTTCGCCCTCCTGGTGAAGGCTTTGGCTCTTGGACTGGGAGCGATGGGATATGCCTCCATGTGGATTGCCGTGCTTGCCGATACCGGGGTGACGATCATCGCAATTCTCAATGCCTTAAGGATTCTGCTCTTCCGTCCCTCTCGTTGATATTCAACTCCATGTATGCTATTGTTGCACAGATTGTTTGAAGGATTGATAGCATGAACGAGAAGATGACACGCAATATCGGCATTATGGCACATATCGATGCAGGCAAAACCACCACCACCGAGAGGATTCTCTTCTATACCGGTGAGAACCATAGAATCGGAGAGGTGGACAACGGCGAAGCAACGATGGACTTCCTCGAGCAGGAACAGGACCGCGGCATCACCATTGCCAGCGCAGCCACCACCTGTTATTGGAAGGAGCATCAGATCAACATCATAGATACCCCGGGCCATGTGGACTTCACCGCTGAAGTCGAACGTTCGCTGAGGGTGCTGGATGGTGCGGTCATGGTGGTTTGTGCAGTCGGCGGGGTTGAGCCGCAAACCGAGACAGTCTGGAGGCAGGCTGATACCTACCGGGTTCCCCGTATTGCATTCATCAATAAAATGGACCGCCTTGGCGCAAACTTCGAAGAAGCGGTCAATGAGCTGAAGGTCAAGCTTGGGGCAAATCCCATTCCCTTATTCCTGCCTGTCGGCACTGAGAGCAGCTTCAGCGGCATCATCGATTTGATCAAGAAGAAATATCTGGTATTCAGCACTGAGGACCAGGGAAAAACCATTGTTGAGCAGGATATACCATCTTCGATGCGCGATAAGGTTGATCAGTGGCATGAACGTTTGATCGACAGCGTTTCCTCCTTCAGCGACGAGATAACCGAACTCTATTTCGAGGGGGCGGAGATTGGAGCCGATCTGCTCAAGAAAACCTTGAAGAAAGCAACCATCGCCCGTCAGGCCCTGCCTGTATTCGTTGGATCATCGCTGAAGGACATCGGCGTGCAGGCCTTGCTTGACGGAGTCATCGACTATCTGCCTTCGCCTTCCGAAGTCCCGCCGATCATGGGCATCCATCTGAAAACACAGAAACAGGTCGAGGTTCCCTACTCCAAGGACAAGCCTCCTTTGGCCTTGATTTTTAAAATCCAAGTCGACCGTGAGGCCGGTGCAATGGATTTTGTGCGCGTATACAACGGGACCATACGCAAAGGCACTACACTGATGAACATCAGCAAGAAAAAGCGTGAACGGGTCAACAGGATTCTGAGGATGCATGCAAACCGGGCGGAGGAAGTCAACGAACTCGAAGCAGGTGACATCGGGGTTGTCATCGGTTTCAAGGAAGGCAGGACCGGCGATACCATCGGCAGCGAAGGAGCACAGATACTGCTTGAGCAGATGCATTTCCCCATTCCGGTCATCTCAGTGGCCATAGAGCCGAACACGCAGAGCGATGGGGATAAGCTGCGTGCAGCACTCGCTACGCTTGCCCAGGAAGACCCTACCTTCACCTATCGGGATGACGAGGAAACCGGCCAGCTGGTCATCAGCGGCATGGGAGAACTGCATTTGGATGTGTTGGTGACCCGTCTGACCAAGGAGATGAAAATCCAAGCCAGGGTCGGCAAACCGCAGGTCACCTATCGTGAATCTGTCAGCAAGGTTGCCAGCGGATCGGAGACCTTCTCAAAAGTATTGGCTGGAAAAGAGAATACAGCAGGATTAAGCATGACGGTAAAACCGCTGGCGTCCGGAAGCGGAACACAGTACCGCATCAGTGCAAAAACGCGAGGTATTGACGAGATCTATCTTGAGGCGATCAAACGGGGAGTCACCAACGCATTCAAAGGCGGCATTCAGTTCGGGTATGAAGCGTGCGATCTCGAAGTCGAGGTTACCGATATCGTCTTCCACGAACTGACAGCCAGTGAGTTTGCTTTTGAAGCGTGCGCGGCCATGTGCTTCGACAAGGTTGCACAGTCAGCCGGACCGGTGCTCATGGAACCGGTGATGAACGTCACCGTCGTCGTTCCTTCGCAATATGTCGGCGAAGCCATCTCCAGCATCACCAGCCGCGGGGGCCTGGTGAACAGCATTGAGAGCAGAACGGCAAGCGAGCACATTCATGCGCAAGCACCGCTTTCCCAACTTTTCGGATACTCCACTGCTCTCAGATCAGCAACCCAAGGAAGAGGAACATTCTCCATGGAGTTCGACCACTACGAGCCAAAAAACCGCTAAGGGTATGGAATCCTGGAAAAAAGACGGGGTGAAACCTTGCGGAAATGCTGGTTCCGTGCCTAGAATGTATTAAAACTGTGAGAATTTTTAGACTGAAGGAGAATGTTATCATACTCCTTTCGATATAGATTGCTGGTATTGCAGTTACTTAAGAGGAGTACAACATGGCTAGAACTTACAATTTGCAGGACATTTTCGCGAGAAATCTCAAGGAGCGCAGACGCAAGCTTTCCTTGACCCAAGCTCAGCTTGCTGAAAAAATCGGGGTTTCCACTTCGTTTGTTACAGAAATTGAAACTTCAAGAAAGGCCCCTTCTTTTGCTACAATCGAGAAAATCAGTGCTGCGTTGGATGTGCCTTGCTGGACGTTCTTTTGCGAAGACGGTGACAAGCTGCCCAACGATGTGACGGTGATGGATCAGTTCGCCTACAAACTGAAACAGGACATCAGCAACATCATTGATGTGAATGTAAGCTTGACACGCTGACCATACACTCTCGTTTTTTATTTCCCTGCATTTCCAGGCGGATGTTCGTGTACGAGTGTCCGGCCTTTTTTTATGGTGGTAGAATTCTTTTGACATATGGGATTATGGAGCGTACCATTGATGCATGCGTTCTGGATCATCATACAAGAATCAGAGGTGATCGAAGGAGGAATTATGAGCGTTGTCAGCACTGACTTAAGGAATGTTGCCATCATCGGCCACAATGAAACCGGGAAAACCACCTTGGTTGAACAGATGTTGTTTTATGCCAATGTGATTTCCCGGGCAGAAACCGTAGCTAGCGGTAAGACCACCAGTGACTATACGGAAGAGGAAATCAACCACAAGATTTCCATCCACGCTTCCCTCGCTTCCCTGAATTGGGACGGCAAGACCATCAATATTCTCGACACTCCGGGAACAGCCGGCTTCATCGGCGAGACCATTTGCGGATTCCGCTCCTGTGAATCAGCCCTCATGGTCGTTGACGGACGTGATGGAGCACAGATTGAAACCATCAAACTTTGGAGACACCTTGACGAGCGAAACAAGCCACGCGCAGTGTTCATCAACAAAATGGACCGCGACCGTGCAGATTATACCCATGTTTTGGAGAATTTGAGAGAGACCTTCAAAACCACCTTTGTCCCTGTCACCATCCCCATGGGAAGCGGCAAGGAATTCAAGGGAATCATCAATCTGATTGAAAACAAGGCATATTTCATCAACAGGGGCGGCAAGGAGACAGTTGGAGACATCCCGGCCGAATTTGCTGATTTTGCAGAAGAGTACCGTAATGCCCTCATCGAGAATGCGGCAGAGGGTGCTGATGACTTGATCGAAAAGTATTTCGAAGCAGGCACGCTGGAAAGTGATGACATTCGTCGCGGGCTGCGGGAAGGTATGGATGGCAACAGAGTCGTGCCCGTATTCTGCGGTTGTTCCGAGGAGGGCAGCGGCATACTCAGTCTCTTGACGTTCATCCGCAACAACTTCCCCAGACCGTTGGGCAAGCTCGACTGGACGGTGGACGAAGATGGAACTGTCAATGACTTTCCCATCACTGCCGAAGGAAGCGCTGCAGCGCTCGTATTCAAGACCACCATCGACCAATTCAGCGGCAAGCTGAGCTTTATCAAAGTCCTCAGAGGCACCGTCAAGGGTGAAACCGAGTTGTATAATCCTGATCTCGGGAAAAAAGAGCGGCCGAACAAGGTATACCGCATGGTTGGAAAGAAGTTGATTGAAACCGATGAACTGCCTGCCGGTGATATCGGGGTGATTGCAAAGAGCAATATCGCCGCCACAAATTCCACCCTCATCGAGGGAGCCGACCAGAAGCTGAAATTCAAGCCCCTTGCCTTCCCGCACCCCATCTACAGCCTGGCCATCAGCAGTGATGACAAGAAAAGTGAAGTAAAGATGAACGAATCCCTGCACAAAGTCATGGAAGAAGACTTAACGTTCACGATCAAGTTCAACGAGGAGACCAAGGAAAATGTGGTTGCCGGAATGGGCGAACTGCATTTGAACATGATTCTCGACAAGGTGCGCGAGAAGCAAAAGATCAATATTTTCACCAAGCTTCCCCGGGTTGCCTATCGTGAGACCATCAGCAGGAAGAGTGGAATAGCTGAATATTCACACAAGAAGCAGAGTGGAGGCCATGGCCAATACGCCCGTGTCCTGATTGAAATCGAACCGCTTGAACGAGGAGCCTACTACTCCTTCACCAATGCCATCAAGGGAGGCTCGGTCAGCAAAGGGTATATTCCTGGTATTGAAAAAGGCCTGCATGAGCAGATGGAGGAAGGTTTTTTGGCAGGCTATCCGATGATGGATATCGGCATCACCCTCATCGACGGCAAGGAACACCCTGTTGATTCAAGTGAAATGGCATTCAAACTCGCTGCGAAGGGAGCCATGAAGATGGCACTCGAGAAAGCAGGGGCTGTACTACTTGAACCAATTATGAAACTTAGTGTATACATTGAGAATGATTACCTGGGCGACATACTTTCCGACTTGAGCGGCAAACGCGGTCGGGTGCTCGGTCAGGAGGAAATGGGACACCTGCAAATGGTAAAAGCATTGGTTCCCCAGTCCGAACTGCTCAACTACGCCATCGACCTCAAGTCAATGACCAGTGGAACAGGGAGTTTCGAAATGGAGTTCGACCATTACGAACCGCTGAGCGGCAAGTTGGCCGATGAAGTGATCAAGGCCTACAAGGAATCCGTAAAGGAAGAACAGGAGTAGGCAAGGTGAAACAATCAGAAGTATTCTGATTGCTTGAGAGTGAATTTGTGAACCTTGGAAGGGAGCGTGCGGCGGCAGGCTCCCTTCCCTCTTTTCATCTACTGCTTTTCGAACCAGACTTCGAAGATGGTGTGCTGCTTGGCCCTTCCCTTCTGTTCGAACTTGGTTGTGTCCCTCCACGGTACCGGGGGACAGAATCCTGGGTGGGGATTGTGCAAGCCTTCGGTGTGGGAGAAGACATCCAGCATCTGGAAGGCATACTCCTCCCAATCGGTCACGCAATAGATGTATCCACCAGATTTAAGCTTGGAAGCAAGCAACCGGGCAAACGGTGCTTGGATCAGGCGTCGTTTCTGTTGGCGCTTTTTCGGCCAAGGATCGGGAAAGAATATGTGAAATCCTGCAATGCTTCCATCCTCGACCATGGTGGAAAGAACTTCGACTGCATCAAAGCGCATCAACCTTACATTATCCAGATGCCCAGATCCCACAGCATGCAAGAGCTTTGCAAACCCCGAAAGAAACACCTCCAAGCCAAGGTAGTTGTATTGGCTGCGTTCCTTGGCTATGCGCTCCGTTGCCGTACCCATGCCGAACCCAATCTCAATTACAACAGGGTTGTCGTTTCCAAACACCTGGTTCCACTCGAGCTTGGTCTTGCTGTATGGGATGCCGTAGGTACCATAGTAGCGGCGGATGGCCTGTACCTGGTAGGTGCGCAGGTAGGAGCCCCTGAGCACATAACTCTTGATGGGTCTCTTCTTCCCATCCTCTTTGGTCTCCACCCACTCCAACTCTGGAATATCCTGGAAAATCGTTCCTTGGTTTTCCTGCATCAACACTCCTATATCAGGCGTTGCAGCTTCTCCATCAAGAACAACGCCTTGTCCTTGAGAGAAACCGCATCGGTTTTCATATACATTACATTCATGCGTCTCATATCAAGCCAAACGCTCTTGTTGCTCAGGGCGATGAGATTCATGACCTTGTTGACATTCAAATCCGCAACTTTGCCGAACTCAACGGCAACCACACCCTTGCGGTCGGTCAGATGGATGATCGAGAGCTTGCGGCAGATGATCTTGATCTCGGCGATGTAAAGCAGGTTCGCCACCTCGACCGGAGGAGGCCCGAAACGGTCGGACAACTCGCTGGTCAAGCCTTGCAGCTGCTCGTCATTGACGATGGATGAAATCTTGCGGTAGATATCGAATTTGACCGAAGGTGCCTTGATGTAGGTGTCAGGAATAAAGCCTGTATAATCAAGCTCCAGAAACACTTCCTTGTCCTCTTCCCTGACTCCTTCTTGCTGCAGGTCCCTGATCGCCTCGTCAAGGATGCGGATGTACATATCAAGGCCGACCGAAGCCAGATGGCCGCTTTGTTCGCGCCCGAGCAGGTTCCCCGTTCCTCTCAGTTCCATATCCTTCATCGCCACCTTGAAGCCGCTGCCCAGTTCTGTGTGTTCACTGATGATCTTCAGCCGCTTGAGGGCAATCTCGCTGAGGGCGCTCCCCTGTGGGTAGAAAAGATATGCATAGGCTTGGCTGTCGTTTCGCCCCACCCTTCCGCGAAGCTGGTACAACTGGCTCAGTCCGTAGCGGTCGGCGCGGTCGATGATGATGGTGTTGACGTTTGGGATGTCGATGCCGTTCTCGATGATGGTGGTGGAAACCAGCACCTGGATGCCTTCATGGATGAACCGACGCATCGTGTCCTCGAGCTTGGTGCTGTCCATCTGCCCATGAGCGCTCTCAATGATGACATCAGGCAGCAACTTGGTCAGCTGAAACACAACCTCATCAAGACTTTCGATACGGTTGTGCAGGAAAAAGACCTGGCCGCCTCGGCCAACCTCATCACGGATGGCCCGAACAATGGTTTGCTCATCATATTCACCGATATAGGTCTGAATGGGTCTGCGTGCGATCGGGGGTGTGGCAAGCAAGGACATGTCACGAATCTTCAAAAGCGACATATACAGGGTCCGGGGAATCGGGGTGGCACTCAAGGAGAGCGAGTCGATGCTCGCCCTCAGCGTCTTGATCCGTTCCTTGTCCTTGACGCCGAAACGCTGTTCCTCATCCACCACCAACAGTCCCAGATCACGGTACACGATATCCTTCTGCAAAATCCTGTGGGTTCCAAACAACACATCCACCTTGCCTTCTGCAAGACCGATGAGTGTCTGCTTCTGCTCTTTCTTTGCCACAATTCTCGATAGCTGTGCACAACGGATGGGAAAGTTCCCCACCCGTTTGAGAAAATTCTGATAATGCTGTTCAGCCAAAATGGTTGTCGGGGCAAGAAAGGCAACCTGTTTGCCACCCATGACGGCCTTGAATACGGCGCGAAAGGCAATTTCCGTCTTTCCGTAGCCTACGTCGCCGCAAACCAGGCGGTCCATGACGATCGGCTTCTCCATATCTTCCTTGATATCCTCGATGCAGGTCAGCTGGTCCGCTGTTTCATCGAAGGGAAATGAGGCTTCGAACTGCAGCTGCCAGTCGGTATCCTTGGGAAAGGCGAATCCGACGCTGTTCTTGCGTTTTGCATACAGCGAGATGAGGTGTTTTGCCAAATCCTCGGCATTTTTTCGGGCCTTGGCTTTCTTGTTCTCCCATCCCTGGCCTCCGAGCTTGTCCTTTTTCGGCAGCCCTGTATCGCTACCGATATAGCGCTGAATCAGGTTTGCCTGTTCAATCGGGACATAGAGCATCTCATTGTCGGCGTAGGCGATTTTTATGAAGTCGCGCTCACGGTCGAAACTGGAGACCCGGTCGATCTTGACAAATTGACCTACCCCATAATTCACATGGACAACATAGTCACCTTCATTCAGGTCGACGAATGAATCGAGCGCGGAGGTCTGTGTATGCTGAAGTGTTTTTATCACCTGCCGCCTGCGTCCGAAAATCTCATGCTCGCAGATGGCAACCACTTTCAGCGAGGGGATTCCGAACCCGCCGCTGATCGCCCGGTCCTCCCATCCAAGGAAGGGAAAGGCGCTCAGCATCTGCATCAACCGTTGTTTTTGCAGTTGGTTCTCGGTGAAGATCACAATGCTCCAACCCTGCTTGTCCAGACTCTTCAAATCTTCCTTGAGCAAGGTGAAATTTCCAAAATAGGAACGGGGTCCCTCGATGTCGAACCGATAGGCCTCCTGGTTCTGGCCGGCAATATCGTACAGGGTTATGCTGGTGCGGCACGCTTTCTGGAAGGAAGGGAAATCGAAGAGCAGGGCATCGGGCTTTGTGGCCTCACGGTCTTCCAAAAACGCCTGGCGATAGAGGGCTTTGGCTTCCACCTGCAGGCTGTGATAGCTGGTCGCCAGCCGCTGGTCGCCGATAAAACAAAACAGGTCATCATCAGTCAAATACTCTCCGATCGAGGTGGTGGCCAGTTCACTGGTTGCATCCACCAAGGAGAGGGTGAGCTTGCCCACCGTGGTGATGCTCTCCTGGGTAATGGGGTTGTAGCGGGCGATTTTGCCTACCGTATCCCAGTCGGCATAAATCCGGTACGGATACTCGCTTTCATAGGGGAAAATATCCAGAACTTCACCTCGCATCGAGTACTCTCCCATAGCCGATGTCGATACGGTGTGGAGATAACCTGCATTGGTAAGCAATCGGGAAAAGGAGGCGGTGTCGAAGACAGATCCTACTTTGATGGTAAGCGATGCCTGTTTCAGTGTTGCCGGGCTAACAAGCGGAGAGACGAACGGCCTGAGGTGGGTTACCACCACACCCTGTTTCATCTCCTGTATCTGCATCAACCGATTGAGTTGGTCGTACTCCACATTGTCGGCATTGAAGGGGGTGTATAATTTCCTCCCGTTGCCGTTCAGGTAGACGATCCTGGTCTCATTGTTGGAGAGCGGCGTCTGCATGACACCAGTGCCGTTTACCGAGAATCCGCTGTCCTTGAGCAGCTGTTGTGCACTCTCCTCGGTAGGACAAACCGCCCATACCCTGCCTGCATGTTTGCGACTGATCAACCTGAGGAATTGAGCTAAAGGATACCCTTCAAGCCCCTGGATAGCGAGGTGGTTGGACCCTGCTCCATATGCCTTGTAAGCGTTGCTGCTTTTGATATACGATTGGACAAGGGTGGAAATTGGCGTTTGCATAAGCGCCATTACCCTATCATGAGAGGGAAGGTTATGCAATACAATGGATAGACTACTCGACCAAAAGGCATTGGATGCCTTGGCCCTGGTTGTACAGGATGCAGGCAGGAAAGCAAAAGAACAGCAACAGTCCATTCATCGTTCCTACAAGAGCGATGGAACGGTCATTACTGAAACCGATTTGGCCATATCCCATCGAATTCTGGGTGTTGTTGCCGAGCTCTTTGAGGATGTGAACATCATCAGTGAGGAGACACTCACCCCGTTTGATGACAAAGCTCCCTACACCTTCGTCCTCGATCCAATCGATGGAACGGATGTCTACTCACAAGGCCTGCCCTCCTGGGCGGTGGCCCTGGGCATTCTGGACAAAAACAGAAAACCGGTGGGGGCCATGATCAGTGCACCGCGCTGGGGGCTTGGAGAGGACGAGTTGTTTTTGCGTCTCGATCCCGGCAAGGAACTGACAATAAACGGAAAACCGTTTTTCATCGCCCCCGACAAGGACTTCCCTCACCAGATCACCATGGGTTCAAGCGGCCAGCGACTTATGGATTTCTCCCGCTATGAAGGCAAAATCCGCATCTTCGGCTCATCTATCCTGCACATGCTCAGCCCGGTGCTCTATGACCACATCCAAGGGTGTGTAAACCAGAGTTGCTACGTCTGGGATATTGCAGCAGCCCACGCAGTGCTTTTACGCGTAGGAATGGATATCGAGTATGTCGACGGGACGCCGTTCGTCTACGACGATGCATTCCTCTTGGAACGCAAACCTTTCTTTCCCTCCTTCTATGCAGGGACAAAGGCGTGCATCAAGGCACTGAGGGAAGTATTGCCCGCTAAATAG
>NZ_DJGW01000068.1:0-43252 GCF_002432845.1 Sphaerochaeta sp. UBA5836 | reverse complement strand
GTGCTCAGGTTGTTGCGCAGCCACAAGGTATTGCGTCCAGGCTTCTTGCGCTTCCAGAAATCAAAGGCCCAGATGTCGTGCATATTGCTGATCACATAGGCAGTCAGGGAGCCGAAAGCGATTCTCGGCATCAAGCCAAATATGTGGGCCAGGGAAGCATGGCCGATATCAGAAACAGCCGGCTCGAAGAACAGTGCGACCTGCATCAGGATCGTCATGGTGAGCAGGCTGAAAAAACCGATCGCCACCGCTTTTGCCGACTCTTTCTTTCCGTAGAACTCACTGAGAATATCGGTTGCAAGGAAACCTGTGGCATAGACGATATTGCCAAGCGTGGCTTCCAATCCGAAAAGCATGACGTTTTTCGTAACCTGAATATTGGCAACGATGACGCTGATGGGCACCCAGATGTACAGACCCAGCTTTCCCCATTTTCGGAAAGCAAACATGATCAAGATGAAATTGCAGAGCAGCATTACAAACCAATAGAGTTCATTCATTTTCGATATCATCCTTGTTCACCTGCACCAGATTCAGTTCGGATGCCTCCAGGCCGAAATGCCTCACCACTTCCTCTACATGCACATCCCTGACAGCAGCAAGGATACTTACCTGTTTTCGGGCAAGAGCCTTGCGAAACGAAGGGGCCAAGCCACCGTCGTTCAACTCCAGCCTGCCGATTTCATCGAAGACCACCACATCGGATTTCCCCAGTGATTTCTCTATGAGTGCGTTCGCCCAGGCAAAACCTTCAGCATCGATGCTGAAGCGGCCTATGCGCTGCATCCCAAGCGACTGCGTTTCACAGAGGACAAGCCTGGACTCTGTACTGGACAGGTCTTTGAGTCTATACCAAGTTTTTTCAGGATTGGCAAGGGCGAGCACTCCGCCTACAGCAAGACCGTCCTGTTTCAGTGTTTCTATCAAGTGCACCAAGTACGTGGTCTTTCCCCCGTTCAGGGGAGCGACCACCAAGGTCAGCCTAGTTTGCACTCAAGAAGCCCTGCAGTACATCAAACGCTTTCATTGAGTCCTCCCGCTTGATGACAAAGGTGAGCTCATTCATCGTAGAGACGATTTCAATCACATTGATCTGCTCCCAGGCCAAATGCCTCACCGCCTCATAGACAATACCCGGTGTTTGGAGGAAATCACCGGTGAACACCAAGGAGAGGGCTACCAAGTCGTCCATCTGATGCAACACTTCCTCGTCCTTGGCGAGCTCGCCGACCAGAGATCGGTACTTCTCACTGACCGCCAACGATACTTCATGGCTGCCCAGGGTGATATTCAAAAAATCACCTTTCTCGGTGGAGATCTGTCCATACAGGACACCCAACTTGCTGATGAAACTGTCGCGGCGCACCAGATTGAGGTCGAAGATATTGGTCTTCATGACAATCCCGTACTCAACATTACCCACCTGTTTCTTGTAGCTGCCTTTGCGCAACTCTTCAGCATAGCGCCTGAGGGCCATCACGATGGCACTGGCTTTGACTTCCTTGCCGTAAGCTTTCTGAACCTCGTCCTGGATCGAGGATGCGTAATTGCTGAACGAGAGAATCCCATTGATCAACATCTCGTGGATAAAAGGAGATTTGTCCACAATCCGTTTTACACAACCGCTTACTGAATCAGCCATACTGCCTCCGTTATGTTATTATTATCACAAGATATAACTTTTTACAACAAATATAGCTGGAATTGTTGGAAAATTGCACAGCTGCACTACACCTCAGCGAAACACATCAAAACCTACATCTAGTGTAAAGCATTGATAATTGTATCGAAAATGGCGCCATAAAAACACTATTTTCTTGTGAAGCCCATGCACAGTGTGTATACTGGATGCACGAGGAGGAACCTGTATGCGATGCCCCCACTGCTCACAGATGGATGACAAGGTATTGGAATCGAGGCAGAATTCCAGCGGTTCAACGATTCGGCGCAGGCGCCAGTGCAATTCGTGCGGTTACCGCTTCACCAGTTATGAGAGGATCGAGGACAAGCCGCTGATGGTCATCAAACGTGACGGAAGACGGGAACCCTTCGATTTGAACAAATTGGGAAGAGGCATACGCTCTTGCACCGAGAAACTGAAAATCAGTGAGAATCAAATAGACACCCTGCTGCAAAACATCGAGGATGCCATCATGCTCAAGGTGGGAAGCAAACGGGAAATCGCCTCTTCAGATATCGGGGATGAAGCACTGAAGCAGCTGAGGGAAGTGGATTTGGTGGCATATGTCCGCTTTGCAGCCGTCTACAAGGCCTTCAACGACCTCGGCCAGTTCATTGCCGAAATCCAAAAGCTGGGCAAGGAACTCGCCTAGCGCACGTCAAACCATTTTCCGGTAAGCGAGTGCTCGATGCTGTCGTTCAAATGCTCCGGCTTGAGAATCTCGTTGGCACAATCGAGGCAGAAGTTGTCGCTCATGCCTCCGATATAGTCGAAGATCAGGCGGTCCAGGTTGCCGTCCTTTTGCAGGTAGGCATCCTTCATATCCATCAAATGATGATAGAACCCCATTGCAAGCATGTTCTTTTCCTGGGTGTACAGCTCCTCGTTGAACTCATAGGTGGCAAGCAGATACCCGAGATAGTCCAATATCAGGGTGAAAAGCCGGCTGAAATATCGCTCATACCCTTCCAGCATGGGGCTTTTGTAGATGTATTCATAGTTGAATGCAATCATCTTCTGGACTGCGGGGAACAACTCATCACTGAAACTGATACCATCCTCACTGTTTGAATGTTCGATGACATCAAATACCAGGGTATCGATAATCTGGGCGTTTCGGTTTCCAAGGAGCTTCTCCACATCCCAAGGAAGATCTCTCTTGGATATAAGCCCCAGTCTGCAGGCATCCTCAAAATCCCGACCCAGATACGCAATGGTGTCACAAAGCCGGACGACTGCGGCCTCATAGGTTGCCGGAAGCAGGCCTTTGCGTTCTTGCAAGGCATCCAAGTTTCTGACCTCAAAGGTCGGCTTGATGGATTTCACCAGTTTTTCACCGTTGTGGCAGGCAATACCATCACGCACTGCATAGGTCAGGTTGAGACCTTTGCCCTGGTTGGAGAGGAAATCGACGACCCTGAGGCTGTTTATCTCATGTTCGAATGGGCCGAAGCCCGCCTGCTGCATCTTGGAAGAGAGAATCTTCTCACCGGTATGACCGAAGGGGGTGTGGCCCAAGTCGTGGCCCATTCCAATCGCCCAGGCCAGTTCGGTATCGAGGCCCAGACCTCGGCAGATGGTGGATGCAATGGAGGCCACATGCAGGCAATGTTCCATGCGGGTGCAGATGTGGTCGTTGCTTGGAGCGAAGAAGACCTGGGTCTTGTGCTTCAGCCGCCTGAAGGCCGATGAGTGGATGATGGCGGTGGTATCGCGGTAGTAAGGACCACGAACATCCTCTTGTTTCTCGGTCTTTCGTTGTTTCAACAACTGCTCGGAGATTTGATTCTGCAATTTCATAGTTATTCCCCAAATCGTTGGCCTATGGTATCATAGGAAAAGACTCCTTGGATAGCGGAGGTTCCATGGCTGAATTATATGCACTTCCCTTGGTTTGCCTGCTCTTGAACTTTCTCGCCTTCACCGCCTGCCTGCGCTTTCTGTTTTCACGCCAAGGCTTGTACTGGATCGTCCCTCTCTTGTTGACCTTGTTCATCCTGTGGCCGAACGCACTCAATCTCTACCGGGTCGCCAGCGATCCAGGATCGATACCGCTGCCTTATACCTATTTCGACCTGCAACCGCTTCTGCTCTCCCTTTTCTGGTATGCAATGATTGTCACCTTCCACTTCGCCTTGAAAAAGACGGTTCACATCAATCACTATGAGGAGCAGGTGCGCAAGAACCTGCATGAAGCCCGGTACCAGATGGCTGTGGATACCTTGGTTCATCAGCAGAAGGAACGACGCAGGAAACAGTACTATACCAAGCAAGCAGCCGAGGTTCCTTCCATCGATGCCTATGACGAGCAGTGGATCGGCTTGTTCGACCAGCGATGAGTATGGACGGCCATCTTTTTTTCTGCGGGATCAAGCACAGCGGGAAATCCACGCTAGGACGTTTGTATGCGAAAGCAAACAATCTGGCTTGGGTTGATTTGGACGACCTGATACTGAGAGCCATTGCACCTTGCCTGAGCATACGAGCCTATTATAAGCAGGAGGGCCAAGCAGCCTTCCAGAACCAGGAAGTCATTTCGCTGAAGACTTTTCTCTCTTTGCAAACACAACGCACCGTGATAAGCCTTGGAGGCGGGGCCTCGGACAACAACGAGTTGCTCAGCCTTGCAAAAAGCCATGGGAAACTGATCTATTTGATGGTTGATGAAGAGGTGCTGCTTGGCAGGATTCTTCATGACGGAGTACCTCCCTTCTTGGATGAGAAAGACCCAAAAGGCTCATTTCACGCCCTGTATGCAAGAAGACACGCAATCTATGGAAACATCTGTGATGTTTTGGTACAATTACCAAATTATCCCGATATCCGCGATACAGCCAACTTCCTTGTGCAAACACTCAAGAGCGAGGTATGAAATGGGTCACAACAGCTTTGGAAATGCATTTACCGTCACCACGTTCGGCGAGTCTCACGGCCCTGCCCTCGGTGTCATCATCGACGGGGTGGAAAGCGGTTTCAAGATTGATATGCAGGCGCTGCAGGAACAGATGAACCGTCGTCGTCCGGGGGGAAATCCCTCCGGGACAAAGCGCAATGAAATCGATGAACTCTCCATTCTTTCGGGAGTGTATGAGGGCTATACCACCGGCACCCCGATTGCCATGATACTTTACAGCACCAACCAAAAATCAGCCGATTACGACCACCTGAAGGATGTTTTCCGTCCAGGACACGCCGACTGGACCTTCTACAAGAAGTATGGGATTCGCGATATCCGAGGTGGCGGCAGGTCCAGCGGAAGGGAGACCAGTGCACGGGTTGCTGCAGGGGCTTTAGCCATGCAGCTGCTTGCAAAACGGGGAATAACCATCCAGGCCGGGACGGTGCAAGTCGGCTCGATAGTTGCCCATAAACGGAATTGGGATGAGGCGGACAATGTCATGAACTGCCCCGACAAGGTTGCCGCCGTTCAGATGACAGCCCTGATCGAACAAGTGAGAGCAGAGAACGACAGCATCGGCGGCGTTATCGAGTGCAGGGTCAACGGCGTCCCCGCCGGGCTCGGCGAGCCGGTTTTCGGCAAGTTGCAGGCCCTGCTCAGCCATGCTGTGATGAGCATCGGGGCGGTGAAAGGAATCCAATTCGGTTCGGGTTTCGCCTGTGCTGCAATGCGGGGCAGCGAGTGCAACGACCAGAGAACCAGCGAAGGGTTTTTATCCAACCATGCAGGAGGGATTCTGGGCGGCATCTCCAGCGGGCAGGAAATCGTCCTGCAGGCAGCCATCAAACCCACTTCCTCGATCTCCAGGGCCCAGCAGACAGTCAACAAGAACAATGAGACAACAACCTTGGTGGTGGAGGGCAGACACGACCCCTGCATCTGTGCCCGGGCTGTGGTGGTGGTTGAGGCGATGGTGGCCATCACGCTGATCGACCTCTATTACACTGCGTTTGGAAGAACATGATGCAAGACACCCCCCTGATCGTACAAAGTGACAAGACCCTGCTGTTGGATGTCCATCACAAGGACAGTGAGGCCTGCCGTGCCGATTTGGTCCGCTTTTGTGAGTTGATCAAGAGCCCGGAACACATGCACACCTATGCACTCTCCCCCATTTCCTTGTGGAATGCGGCCTCCTCGGGTTTCGATGCGGATTCGGTTGTAGACAGGCTCAAGGCCTGGTCGAGGTTTCCCGTTCCCGAAAGCATCCTTTTCTACGTCAAGGACATTGCATCGAGATGGGGAAAAGTCCGCCTGGGCGAAAGCGACGACCCCCGCTATTATCGGTTGTCCGTGGATAGTCAGCGGATCAAGACCGAGCTGATGCAGCGCAAGGCCCTGTCCAAGCTGCTGGTGGTCAAGGATGAACACTCCTTTCTGCTGGAAACGTACGCACGGGGCGAGGTGAAACTGCAACTGATCAAAATCGGTTACCCGGTCGATGACAGGGTGCCGCTCGCCAAGGGGCCGGAAGTACCGATCGCCTTGAGGACTGAAACCCTCGGCGGCAAACCTTTTTCCGTCAGACCCTATCAGCAGATGGCTTCTGATGCCCTGCTTGGGGATCTGGGACCCGGTTGCGGCTTCGGCACCATAGTACTGCCCTGTGGTTCAGGCAAGACCGTGGTGGGCATGCAGATCATGCAACGGCTGTGCACCCGTACCTTGGTGGTAACCACCAATGTGGCGGCTGTGCACCAGTGGATGCAGGAAATTCAGGACAAGACCACGCTTGGCAGCGATCAAATCGGTGAATATACCGGCGAGCGCAAGGACCCAAGGGATGTGACGGTCTGCACCTATCAGGTGCTCACCTACCGCCCTGACAAGGAAGGGCCGTTCCCCCATCTGGAACTGCTGACCAAGGGCCGTTGGGGCCTGATCATCTACGATGAAGTGCATATGCTGCCCGCTCCTGTATTCAAGGTCACCGCCGAGCTGCAGGCAGTCTACCGCGTCGGTCTGACCGCCACCTTGGTGCGGGAGGACGGAAGGGAGGACGAGGTGTTCAGCCTCGTCGGTCCCAAACGCTTCGATGTACCATGGAACGAGTTGCAGCAGCAGGGTTTCATCGCCGAAGCATACTGCCATGAAATCCGCATCGACCTCCCCAAGGAGTTGGAGATTCCCTATGCACTGGCAACCAAGCGGGAAAAGTATCGCATGGCCAGCGAGAATCCACTGAAGCTGGAGGTGGTGAAGGATTTGGTCAGCCGGCATCCGGATGATTTCATCCTGATCATAGGCCAGTATCTGGACCAGCTGAAACAGATTGCTGATGCATTCGGACTTCCCATCATCACCGGCAGCACCCCGAATGCCAAGCGTGAGGAACTGTACAAGGCCTTCAAGGAAGGTGATTGCAGGATTCTGGTTGTCAGCAAGGTGGCCAATTTCGCCATCGATCTGCCCGATGCTTCGGTCGCCATCCAGGTCTCCGGCACCTTTGGGAGCCGAAGCGAGGAGGCTCAGCGCTTGGGAAGAATCCTCAGGCCGAAAAACCGATCGAGTTTCTTCTACTCGGTGGTGACCCGTTACTCCAATGAGGAGGAGTTTGCCTCCAACCGCCAAAAATTCCTTGCCGAGCAGGGATATTCTTATGAGATAGAGGTATGGACCAATTGACCGATCAGGCACAACAGCTATTCATGAAAATGCTGGGCCGCTACAACGAGGACACGTATTTCTATTTGGTGCGTAATTACCTCGGGGTGGTGACCACGCCGTTCCATAAACCCCAGCTGACGGCAAAACTCTGCCAATTCTTCAGCCAGAAGACACACCAGGACCGCATGCTGGAACTTCTGGACGAGCTCGATTTGGTGATCCTCAGCCTGCTTGCAGTCACCGGTCCCCTTCCATCGGAAGGTGTGATGGATCTGCTCAAAGGCTCGTACAGCTATGGTACGGTTCTCAGGCGGGTGGCCAATCTGCAGGAGCGCTTGGTCCTTCTCACCGATGAGGGCAAACTCGTATTCAATCCCCTGCTTGCTGAAGAACTGGCGTCGCGGTGCAGCCTCAGGCCCCTGTTCGGTGAACACGGGCAACAGGTTTCCACCGCCCCGTATTGCAGCACCGAATTTTTGCGGGCCTACCTGTCGCTGGTCGCCAAAGAGTCCAAGGCTGTATTTCGTGAAGAGTACCTGAAAGTGTTCCCAAGCTTCGAACTGCAACCGTTGCAGCAGATGTTCACCGCACTCACCCAGGTACTGACACAGAATCTGATTCTCACAGGAGAGAAAAAAGTATCGATCGACTACGACAGGGCCAGGATGTTGCTGCAATTGAACGATCATCAGCTCATATGTTTGTTGTTGTGCTCGCAGATGAACACGTTCAGGGGAGAAAGCAGCTTCGCTTTTTGCTCCGACCTGCTCTCTTACCTCAACGCTCTTGCGCAAATCGACACCTCCTCGCTGAAACTCTTGATCCGCTCGCTCTCACTCAAGCACGGCATCGCCTATGACAGTGAGGTGCTGACTCATCTGTCGACTTGGGGTGTCATCACCCTCGACGGGGTGTGGAAGGTCGCCGATATCGAGCTTGAACAGCAATCCAATGCACTTTTGATAGACAGCGACCAGACGATCAGCTATCTGGGGAACCGCCTGATGGACGATATCCTCTATCGATTCACCTTCATCGAGGTGCTTGACCGCCAAAAACGGTACCGCCTGACCAAGGAGAGTTTTCTCCGGGGTTTGGATTCAGGTCTCAGCTATCGGGAAATCGAGCAGTATCTGCAAGAGAACAGCAGTACAGCAATGCACTCCTTGCTGCTCAAGCAGCTTGGCATGCTCAATGAGCGGTATCAAGCCATCACCGTGTATGACGCACTGCTGTTGAGCTGTGATGAGAGGACCGCCCATGTCGTCCAAAACCTTCCGGCCCTTGCCGAGCACCGATACAAGAGCATCAGCCCTACCCTGTTTCTGATGCGACGCGATACCGAGGAGACATGGCGGCAGATCCTGGCCTCTGCGGGGTTGCTTATCGGTGCTACCAGGTCGTACGAGAAAATCGAGGTACTAAAACAGAAAGAACCGGTCTCGCTCTCCCTTCTTGTACAACAGGCACTGCGATGCCACCGCTGTACAACACTCAAAGTGGATGGCGATAAGATTCAGATGATAACCGATGAATCCCTGCAGAGGGAAATCGAGTCATCCCCGTTCACCCAAGCACAAAAACAGGATTTGCTGCACCGATTCCACGCAAAAATGATTCTTTCGTCAAGCCAGGTTGTAGCCCAGGCGATCAATACCACTATTGAAGCAGGCGGCTTTGACTACCAAGGCAAGGTCAGTCTGGTCCGGCAGGCGGTCGGTCGCAAGGATGTAGCATTGCAATTGCAGCTGACCGATCAGGAATTGGTCGTTCAGGCCCTCGAGGTGGCCTACACGGTCGAGCGGGAAGCCCTGCTGAAAGCAGCGGTCATGCCGACCATGGAAGTGAAGATCCTTCCCATCAGCAAAATCTTTCTCATACAGCTGGTTCGATTTCATGTCTCGTGAATCAGATGTCAGCCTGGATCCAGTGGGGATAGTGATACCCGGTGAAGGCTTCAAACTGCAGTTTACCTTGCTCCATCAGCATCTGTGAGCCTCCGATGATTGTACACCCTGCTTCCATGGCACGCTTCAAGAAACGTGTCAGTCTGGGATTGTAGACCAGATCATAGGCGATTTCCTTTCCGGTGAAGCTGAAGGAGGGAATACTTTCCTCATCGCTCAGATTTCCCATGCCGACACAGGTTGTCTGCACAACCAACTCAGGGATTCCGTTGTACAGATGGGCGTTTTCCAAGGTATCGAATGAGCTCATCGTCTCTGATGCAAGCGTTTGGGCATGCTCGAGACTGCGGTTCAGGATGGTGACCTTCACTCCATGATTGTGAAGCGCCCACACCACCGCCCTAGCGGCTCCTCCGGCCCCTACGACCAAGGCATTCTTGATTTCGCCCTTGCCTAGCGGTTCGGAAATCGGGGCCAAGAAGCCGTAGTAATCGGTATTGATGCCCTTCCACATGTTCTGGATGCGTACCACTGTGTTGCAGGAACCGATCTGTTTCACCTCGCGGGTGATTCTTCCCAGGTACGGCTGCACGCTGCGTTTGTGCGGGACCGTCACGGAGAACCCATGGATCTGCAACATTTCTGCGAGCTTGAAGAACGCCCGGACGGAATCGACCAGGAAGGGGACATAGACTGCGTTGTACCGGATGGCTTCGAAACCGGGATTATGGATTTTCGGGCTGGCCGTATGATAGACGGGGTTGCCGATGATGCCGAATATATGGGTCTTCTCGTCAAGTTTGTCAGCACGATAGAGTTCACTCATCGTTTGGGCGCCGAGGTGACCGGGCGCGGCTTGGCCATCGGAGCAGAAACTGAGCAAAGATCCGCACTTTTTGTACAATATGCGGGTGCAGATGCCGTAATCGCCCATGCCGATGACAATTTTTTCCTTGAGGTTGCCCAACTCCTGCTCCACACGGAACAGCGTGATTACATCCATCATGCTTTGCGGTGTGACAGCAACCTTGGGGATATCGCCTTTTGCTGCCAGCTTGCTGATCCTTGCATAGATATCGGCAGGAACGCACTCAAAGTTGTGATACGAACGGATGATTTTTACCGAACGCTGCCTCAGGCTCTGCTCAAGGTCCACTTTCTGCTCGAAGAGCGGGTCCTTGAACTTCAAATCGGCTTTCTTGACGTCCTCTTCAATATCGACATAGGCAAAATCGCCTTTTGCAGCCTCATACAGCAGTTGCAGCCGCTGTTTCTCCCCCAGGGTGCAGGCACCTCCATCAGAGCTGCGCCTGAGCGTCAGGATCACCGGCAGGTCTACGGTGGAAGGAAAAGAAGAGGCGATTTTTTGTTCATCCGGGTGCAGGTAATCGAGACGGAGCTCTGCAAGGGAGATCCATTTGCGGTTGCGTTCAACTAATGCCCGGTTCTCCTCCAAGGTTGAGCCGGTAAGTGTAAGGCAAAGCACTGAAGACCTCCTGAGTTGGGGTGGATTGTCACCGAATACACGCTTGTGTTAAGGTAATCATAACGTCATTCAACGGGCTTTTCAACACCCGTTTGGAGAAAGGGGAACGAGCGTGGCAACCTTGCAGGTACAACGGGTTCAATTGGCTTTTGCCGATCGGGATATCCTAAGTGATATCTCCTTCACCTTATCGGATAAAAGCCGCAGTGCACTTGCCGGAGGCAATGGGAGCGGCAAGTCCACCCTGCTGAAGGTGATCAGCGGCCACATGAGTGCGGATGACTTTGCATATTCGGCCACCAAGGGCATGAGGATCAGCTATCTTCCGCAAAGCGACATCGTCTTTGAGGAAGGCACCGTATACGAGGAAGTCGAGAAGGCCTATGCCCGTTTTGATGAGATGTTGGAGCAGTTGCATGAGCTGGAAACAAACCTTGCCCGGGCGGGCGAGGAAGACAAGACCGAGTCGCTCCTGATTCGGGTGCATGAGATTCAGGAAACCCTGCTCAATGAAGGATACTACGGCCGCAAGGAGTCCATCCAGCAGGTCCTGTTCGGACTGGGTTTCTCGAACAAGGATATGGACCGCCCCTCCAAGGAGTTCTCCGGCGGGTGGCAGATGAGAATCGCCCTGGCCAAGATCCTGGTGGAGAATCCCACGATCATGCTGCTGGACGAGCCGACCAACTATCTCGATATCGAGGCTCGTTACTGGCTGAAAAACTATTTGAAAGTTTTTGATGGCGGCGTGATGATTGTAAGCCATGACCAAGGCTTTCTCGACGAAACGGTCAATGAAGTCTATGAGCTCTTCCAAGGCAGACTGCATCGCTACAGCGGCAATTACACCCAGTATGTCAAGCAACGGGAGCTGGAAATCGCCCAACTGGAAGCCGCCTACAAGGTGCAGCAGGAACAGCTTGAGAAAACCGAGCAGTTCATAGAAAAGTTCCGGTACAAGGCGACCAAGAGCAAGCAGGTGCAGAGCCGCATCAAAATGCTTGAAAAACTCGATATCGTTGAAGTGCCGTCGCACCTGAAGCAACTCTCCTTCAGCTTTCCTCCTGCTCCGCACAGCCCAAACGATGTGCTGATCATCGAGCATCTTGGCAAGCGTTATTCCACCCGGGAGATTTTTTCCGACTTCTCCCTGTTGGTCAACAAAGGGGAGAGGCTTGCCGTCACGGGCAAGAACGGCAGTGGCAAATCCACGCTGCTAAGGATCATCAGCGGACAGGATTCCGATTTCAGCGGAATCGTACGGCTTGGCAGCAACGTAACAATCGGCTACTTCGCCCAGGATACGGAGAAAACCCTCAATCCTGATAATTCAGTTCTCCAGGAGGTCTCCAGCATAGCGGCAACCGCCGACCTGCCAAAACTGCGCAACTATCTTGGCTCGTTTCTTTTCAGCGGGGATGATGTATTCAAGCCGGTGTCGGTGCTCAGCGGCGGGGAGCGGAGCAGGCTCGCCTTGCTCAAAATCCTGCTGCATCCGGTGAACCTGCTCATTCTCGACGAACCGACCAACCACTTGGACATAAACGCCAAGGAGATGTTGCTCAAAGCCCTCAAACAGTACGATGGCACCATGGTGTTCGTCAGCCACGATTCCTATTTCATTGAACATATAGCTACCAAGATTCTCTACCTTACCGAAGACAAGCCACCCGAAGTGTTTGATGGTGATTATGAGTACTTCATCTACAAGCTGGAACAGAAGGAGAAAGTCGAGAGCCACAAAAAAAGTTCGGCGGTGAGCAGTGGCGAACCTTCTGCAGCAAAAGCCGCCCTCTCCTTCAAGGAAGCAAACCGGAAAAAGAATAGGCTCACTACGCTGCGCAGGCAGAGTGATGAGCTGTTGAAGGCTCATGAATTGCTTATGGAAAAAATCCAGCACACGGAACAGCAAATGGCTTTGGTTGAAAACTACAGCAATGCTGAAAAGATAACCGCACTGGTCCAACAAAAGGAGCATCTGCATATGGCATTGGAACAGCAGGAGGAATCCTGGCTCTCCTTGACGATGGAAATAGAGGAATTGGAGGAAGAACTTGCCTGAATTGAGTCACATGCTGCCCCGCCTCATCCTTGCCAGCCAATCGGTGGCACGCAAGGCACTGCTCCAGGAGCTGGGAATCGAGGTTGCAACCTGTCCCACCCATAGCGATGAGACATTCGACATGTCAGATCCGGCTGACGTGGTGGCCATGCTTGCCCGACGCAAGCTGCAGGCTTATCGGAAAGAGCACCCTTCCTATACCCTTCCGGTGCTTTGCTGCGACACCCTCATATGGTTCGAGGGCAAGCTCATCGGCAAGCCTGTTGACCAGATGGATGCAAAGAACCAGCTTCAGAGTTTCAGCGGAAAGGCCCAGCATGTCTACTCAGGGTGGGCGTTGTGGTATGAAAATCAGGAGTTCTGTGATGCGGATCGGGCCTTGGTTTGGTTCAAGGACCTGGATGAGCCGGTACTTGAAGCATATCTAGAAACGCGGGAGTGGGAAGGAGCTGCAGGCTCCTACCGCATCCAGGGGCTGGGAAAGCACTTGGTTGACCGAATCGATGGAGACAGGGGGACGGTCATCGGCTTGCCGGTGGAACAGTTGAAAAGAATTCTGGAAGAAAAGACTTCACCCTGACAGCTATGGGTTCCCTGATACTTGTCATACTTTTTGTTTTCTGAAATACTAGGCAGTACCGGTTTGTGTATACAAAACGGAATCTCCGCCCCCAGGGGTGAGTAAGAGTAGAAGGGTGACGCACAGTCAAGACCTGTCCCGTTGGGAGAGGTGTGTCGTCAGACAGGAGGATTATGTCCGTAGTTACCATGAAGAGCCTGCTCGAGTCAGGCGTGCATTTCGGCCACCAGACCAAGCGGTGGAACCCCAAGATGGCCCGTTTCATTTTCAGTCAGAGAAATGGAATCCACATCATCGACCTGCAGAAGACCTCTGCCTGCATCGTTGAAGCCTATGATGCTGTTCGTGCAGTCGTAAAGCAGGGCAAGACGGTCCTGTTCGTTGGAACCAAGAAGCAGGCCCAGCAGGCTATTGAAGCAGAAGCCAAGAGATGCGGCATGCCGTACATCAACAATCGCTGGCTCGGTGGTATGTTGACCAACTTCAGCACCATCAAGAAATCCATTGCAACGCTGAAGAAGATTGAGAAGATGGAAATCGACGGGACCTTCGATTCCCTTACCAAGAAGGAAGTCTCCCTGCTTACCAAGCAGAAAATCAAGCTGGAGAAGAACCTTGGCGGCATCAAGGATATGAAGGATCTGCCCGGAGCCCTCTTCATCATCGACACCAAGAAAGAAGCCATCGCTGTAGCCGAGGCAAAACGTTTGGGAATTCCTGTCATTGCCGTCGTTGACACCAACTGCGACCCCACCGATATCACCTACCCCATCCCCGGCAACGATGACGCAATTCGTGCCATCAGCCTTTTTGTTGAGATCATCGCCAACGCAGTAGTTGACGCCGACAATGAAGCCGGCATCCAGATCATCGAGACTCTGGGCAACGAAGACGAGAGTGAAGAAGTCGTCAACAAGGACAAGGAAGAAGAAGCCATCGTCTTTTCCACCGATGAGAATGCAGACTTCTCCAAGTTCGAGGAGAAGGCTGTAGAGAAGAAGGATGAGGATGAGGATGAGGGCGAAGAAGAGGACCTTCTCGTTGATGAAGAGACCTTGTACAAAGACTAAGGAGAACAAGCATGGCAATTACCGCTGATGAAGTAAAGAAACTGCGCGACCTTACCGGTGCAGGCATGATGGATTGCAAGAAGGCATTGACTCAGGCCAACGGCGATTTCGCTGTTGCTGAAAGACTCCTCAAGGAAATGGGGCTTGCTGCAATTGCAAAGCGCCAGGATCGTGCAACCGACAACGGCCGTATATTCGTAAAGGTGCAGAAAGACAAGGCTGTTATGGCTGAACTTTCCTGTGAAACCGACTTTGTTGCCACCAATGAGCAGTTCGCCGAGCTTGGCAACAAGATTTGTGATGTCGCACTCGCCAAGGGATATAAGCAGATCAACGACGAGTTGACCGGCATGGTCAATGACCTTATCGCCATCATCAAGGAGAACATGGCTCTGAAAAACCTGTGTTTCTTCGAGCTTGGACCGAATGAGTATGCTTCCAGCTACATCCATGGAAATGGTTCCTTGGGAGTATTGGTCATGTTCAAGGCGGACAAGGCTGAGTTGTTCGAGAACGAGTTGGTCAAGGAATTCGCCAACGATTGTGCCCTGCACGTCGCTGCCTTCACCCCCGCGTATCTCAGCACCTCCACCGTTGATGAATCATATATCAAGGAGCAGACTGAGATTTTCACTGTTCAGGCGGCAAAACTCGACAAGCCCGCCAAGGTATTGGAAGGCATTGTCAAGGGCAAGCTGAGCAAGCATCTCTCAGAAATCTGCTTTCTCCAACAGCCGTTCGTAAAGGACGACTCCATGAGTGTTGAGAAGAAGGCTGCTGAAGTTGCAAAGAGTGCGGGCGGCAAGCTCGAAATTGTCAACTTCTCCTTCCTTCGCGCCGGCGTCGCTTCCTGCAGTAACTAACTGCAATCGTTTAATGCCCACCGCTCACCCCTGTGAGCGGTAGTTTTATTGGAGATATCTATGCAACAGGTACTTGATACGTGCGAAAACAAGATGCTTAAGAGTCTTGAGAGTCTTTCCAAGGATTTTTCCAGTCTGAGAACCGGAAGAGCTTCGGCATCCCTTCTGGACAAGATTCGTGTCGACTACTATGGATCGGAGACACCCATCAACCAAGTCGCAACTGTCAGCGTGCCGGAGGCCAGGATGATTGTCATCCAGCCTTGGGACAAGAGCGTATTGAGCGCTATCGAAAAGGCAATCCTGAAAAGCGACCTCGGACTCCCTCCGAACAACGACGGCAAGCTGATCCGTCTCAACTTCCCCCCTTTGAATGAAGAGAGGCGCAAGCAACTGGTCAAGAGCGCAAAGGCTACTGCGGAACAGAGCAGGGTTGCGATGCGCAACATCAGGCGGGAGGCCATGGATGAACTGAAGAAACTGCAGAAAAGCGGGGCAATCAGCGAGGACGAGCTCAAGGACGCCGAGAGCAAGATTCAGAAGATGACCGATTCCTACATCGCCCAGATCAACTCCCTCTCTGATGAGAAGGAGAAGGAAATCATGGAGATCTAGGATGGAAGAGAAACCCGTTGTCCCTGTCCACCTTGGCATTATCATGGATGGAAACGGCCGATGGGCGAAGAAGCGATCGCTTCCTCGCACCGCCGGACATGCTGAAGGCTTGAAAGCCCTCAAACGAGTGATATGCGAGGCGGCACAACAGGGCATCGGGTATGTCACCTTCTATACCTTCTCTACTGAAAATTGGAAACGAAGCGAGCAGGAAGTGCAGTACTTGATGCATCTCTTCGTTTCGAAGATTCATGGTGAACTGGCATTCTACAACAAACATGGGATTCGCATCCTTGCCAGGGGCGATCTCAAGGCATTGCCTGATGATGTGCAAACGGCCATTGAAAAAACTGTCTTGGAAACAAGAAACAACTCCACCATTACCGCTATCATAGCGATCAACTATGGAGGAAGGGATGAAATCTGCAGGGCCGTGAACAAATTCCTCAAGCAGAACCCAGGAAAAAGCATTACCGAGGCTGCCATAGCTGATAATTTGGACTTGCCTCAGGTACCGCCTGTCGATATGATAGTGAGAAGTGCAAACGAAAAGAGACTGAGTAATTTTCTCTTGTGGGACAGTGCATATGCTGAGCTTGCTTTCTATGAAAAATATTGGCCTGACTGGAACGAGGATGATATTCATAAAGTCTGCCAGGATTATAGCCAGCGAGTAAGAAAATTTGGGGGAGTAGAATGACATCAATGGCGAAGAGGGTGCTTACCACCATAGTTACGCTTCCTACCTTGTTCTGCATAATTTTTTTCCTCCCCCACAACTCCTATCTCGCTCTCTCGATCCTTGCCATGGCCGCTGCAAGCTGGGGGGCGAAAGAGCTGAAGGATCTTTATCAAAAAAGCGAGAACGTAAAGGTTCATCTTCCTTCCTATGTAATCGGTTTGCTGCCGTTCGCCCAGTGGCTTGAGATAGCGTATTATCCCAACCTTCCATTGGTCGACTTGGCTGTCGTACTCATGGCTTTGGGCCTTTTCTCCAACGAATTATTCTATGGGGTCGGGGATGCATTTGCGAAATCTCTCTCCCGTATTGCAGGGCAAAGCCTGCTTTTGCTCTACCCCGGCCTTCTGATTACGTTCATCCAACGAATTTCCACGCTCGCCTACCCCACCCAATCGTTTTTGCTCTTTTTCTTGCTTGTCTTCGGCAATGACATCTTTGCCTTCATCTTCGGTATGTCATTCGGCAGGGCCAATAAGGGATTTGTCAAGGTAAGCCCAAACAAGAGCATTGCAGGATTTGTCGGCGGGACGGCAACTACAATCCTGCTTTCAGTTCTTTTCTGTTTCTTTGTTCCAGGCATCAAGGAACAGGTATCCCTGATCCAGGCGATCATCCTAGGCTTGGCAACCAGTACGGCTGCCAATATCGGTGATTTGATTGAGAGCGCCTTCAAGCGTTCTGCTCACATGAAGGACAGTGGAAACCTGATCCCCGGCCGCGGCGGCCTTTTGGACTCCATCGATTCGATGTTGGCAAGCGCCCCTGTTTTTTGGATCTTGCTCTCGCTCTTCTAGGAGTTGTATGAAACGGGTCATCATCCTTGGGTGTACAGGAAGTATCGGCACTACTGCACTCAAGGCCATTCGAACCAAGCACCTCGATCTCTCCGTCGTTGGATTGTCGGCGCATGCCAATGAATCCCAGTTGGTTGCCTTGGCCCGGGAATTCTCTGTCAAGGCAGTGTGCCTTACCGGATCTGAGCTCGAATCACTTCCCAACATTCAGACTTACTCATACTTTTCCGGCCTTAAGCAGATGCTTCACTCGCTTGAAGCAGATATCGTCCTCAATGCCATCGCCGGCTTTGAAGGTTTGCAGGCTTCCCTTGAAGCCCTTTCATGTGGGTTCGATCTTGCCCTCGCCAACAAGGAAAGCATCGTATGCGCTGGATCATACCTCTTTGATGTGGCTAAAGAAAACGACTGCCGCATCATACCGGTCGACAGCGAACACTCAGCCTTGGCTGAACTGCTCAAGGGCCATGAACGAAACCAGGTGCAATCCTTGGTCCTTACTGCGAGCGGCGGGCCGTTCAGAACACTCGACGCCTCACAGTTTTCAACCATCACGGTCGATCAGGCTCTCGCCCATCCCACCTGGAACATGGGAAAGAAAATCAGCATCGACAGCGCAACCATGGCAAACAAGGCTTTGGAAGTGATTGAAGCCTCCTACTTGTTCGGTTTTGACGCCGACCGGATCGAAGTGGTGATTCATCCACAGTCAATCGTCCATTCGATGATTCGCACCTTCGATGGTGCTGTCTACGCCCAACTCGGTACTCCCGATATGACCCTGCCGATCATCAATGCCTTGGGCGAAGGAGGGACTTCATTGGTCAGACCACTCGACTTTTCCTCGTTGTCCCTGACCTTTGAGAAACCAGACTTCAAGCGCTTTCCTCTGCTCGCACTCTCCTTTGAGATCCTCAACCGCAAAGGTTCAAGCGCCCTTGCCTTCAATGCCGCCGATGAAATCGCGGTGCATGCCTTTCTGCAACGAAAAATTTCGTACCTGAAATTAATTGAGGTGGTACAGCGGACACTCCAGCAGAGGTGGGATGAAGAGGTTGCATCCTTTTCACAGATTTTGGCCCTGGATGAAAAAGCCAGACAGCTGGCAAGAAGTCTTGTATGAGTGAGACCGCCTCCCTCTTGGTGAAATATCTCATCGGGCTGGCAGGCATCACCATCGTGGTGGTCATCCATGAAATCGGCCACCTGGTTGCTGCAAAAATTCATGGTATAGAAGTTGAAATTTTCTCCTTCGGGCTTGGACCGAAGCTGCTGGGTACGCTGTACAAAGGCACTGAATACCGCATCAGCATGTTTCCCCTTGGTGGGTATTGCCGACTGAAGGGATCGGACGATCTCAGCCAGGCCCTCATCGGAGGGCATCGAACCTTCACCCACACCGAAGAGGGATCCTTGTTCTCGGTCCATCCATCCAAACGGATGATCACCTACCTTTCAGGCCCCTTGGCCAACTTCATCTTCGCCATCCTGCTCTACGCAGTGCTTGCAACCCTCCCCATGCCAGTCATTTCCAGGCTTCCCATAGTAGCTGTGGTCGACGACTACCCTGCCTTGTTCTCTGATGCGCACAGCCCTGCTTCAGAGGCAGGTATTCGGACCGGAGATGAAATTACGAGACTCAATGGTGTGAACATTGTCGATTGGGAGGATCTGGAGCGTCGGCTTAGTAAATCCAAAGGTACTGAAACCTTCACCATCAAACGTGATGATACCGAATTGGAGATTACCGTTTCAGGAGAGCAAAACACTGATGGGACCTACCGATATGGGCTGACCGTTCTCCAACAAGCTCTGGTGGGAAGTGTACGGCCGAACTCCGAGGAGTATCGTGCAGGGTTGCGTGAAGGCGACTTGATCAAAGCAGTGGATGGGAAGCCGGTCGCCAACCATCTCGACCTGCTCTCCACCCTCAATGCAACCCAGATCTCAATAGCGTTGACCGTCCTTCGTGATGGGCGTGAGGTTCTCATTCGTTTCACCCCCAAGCTCGATGAGAGCGGTGCCTTGGACCTGCAATTCTCCCTTGCTGCCGGGACGGTGAGGCGGGAAGGCATGCCGTTCAGCATCATCGAGGGCTATACCCGCACCAAACATATTGTGGACCAAACCTTTGCAATGATTGCCCGCGTATTTTCCCGGGATGAGGAGAACCTGCGCAGTTCGGTCACGGGCATGGCGCGCTCGGCCCTGCTCATCGGCGATATCACCACCCTGGGTCTGGAACAAAACACTCGAAGCGGACTCTACGCACTCTTCTATCTGATGGGCGGGGTCTCCATTTCACTGGCCATAGCAAACCTCATCCCACTGCCCGCCTTCGACGGGGGCCAGATCATAATCGCCTTGTGCGAATGGGTGAGAAAAAAGCAGATCCGACCCAAGACCTATTATGTACTCCAGCTTCTGGGTGTTGCCTGTATTATCGGGATTTTTTTGCTCTTGACGTTGGTCGACGTCCGCCATCTGTTGTCGATCAGGCGTTAGGATTGTTGCCAGCCACATATTTGCGGCTGAACTCCATTTCCTCAAAACGAACAATATTGCTGACAAATGCAAGAGAAAATACACCGGTCTCACCGTTTCGGTTCTTGGCCATGATGATTTTCGTCTCTTGAATGTTGTTCTTTTCGCGTTCGCCCTCATCGTCGGTGCGGTTCTTACCGACTTCGCGATGCAGGAGAATGACGACGTCTGCATCCTGCTCGATCGATCCACTGTCGCGCAAATCGCTGAGCTTGGGTTCTACACCGTCGGCCTGACGTCCTACCTGACTGAGGCAGACCACCGGAACATCGAGTTCACGGGCAAGTTGTTTCAACGACCGGCTGATGATGGAAATTTGTTCATGGCGGGGAATGCGGGCATCGGCCTCGGCATCGATCAGACCGATATAGTCGATGAATATCACCTGAATGTCGTGCTCCAGCTTCATCCTGCGGGCTTGGGCCCTGAGCTCCATCAGCTTCATATTGGGAGTATCCTGTATGTAGAGCTCGGCTTCATACAAGGCTCCGGAGGCATCGATGATGGCACTCATCTCGCTGTTCTTCAGGGTGGCTTTGCGGATATGGGAGAAGTCAACACGGCTGTGACCGGTCAGAAGTCGTTCCATAAGGCTTGAGGCACTCATTTCGAGCGAGAAGAAACCAACCCGGTACTTTTTCTTGACGATCATGTTCAAGGTCATGGAAAGTGCAAAGGCGGTCTTGCCGATTGATGGTCGCGCCCCGACAATGATGAACTCCTGCTTCTTGAAACCACCGGTGATGGAGTCCAAAGGAATATATCCGGTTTCAAAGCCGTTCTTGATCCCGCTGGTGCTGCGCATCTCGATATCACTGATGGTATTGGTGATAAGATCCTTGATCGAGTAGTAATTGTCGCTGCCTGCAGTCTCATTGCTCAACGTCGAGAGAGCCTGCTCTCCTTCATCGATGACTTTCTGGATATCCTGCGACTCGTCAAAAGCGTTGTCCTTGAGCTTTGAGGCGAACAATAAAAGTTTGCGCCTCTGGCTGAGGGCTTTCAGAATCTTTGCATAATACGCGGCGTTCGTCGTAGTGGGAACGTCGCTGGTGAGGGTGGAAATGTAGGAGAGTCCCCCGCACTGCTCAACCAAATTTTTTCGCTTCAGATAGGAGCTGAGCGTAATAAGGTCGAGGGTTTCAGAACTCTCCTGCCTGAACGCAACGATGGCACCGAACAGTTGCTGGTGAGCTACCTTGTAGAAGTCATCCTTGCCCAAAAAGTCGGTCACTTCAACAAGGACCTTCTCATTGAGCAGGATAGCTCCCAATACTGCGCGTTCCGCCTCTTCATTCTGGGGTGGGACGCGCCCCAGCATGCTATTCGACGCCATGCACTTACTCGGTGGCTTCGGTCTGTGCCTCTTGGGCAGCAGCCTTGGCAGCTTCAGCTTCAGCCTTGGCAGCAGCCTTGGCAGCTTCTGCAGCAGCCTTTGCCTCGGCCACCTGGCGGGCCTTGACCGTAGCTTCGCTTTCAACCACCAACTTGAGTTCTACACTCTCGTCCTCATAGAGGCGGATGCGGATCGAGTAGGTACCGACCATCTTGATTGCATGGGTGGGGACCTCGATCTTCTTGCGATCGACCTCGATACCCTGCTTTGCAAGAGCTTCCTGAACCATGGAGGAAGTGACAGAACCGAAAAGCTTGCCGCTCTCGCCGGCAGTGACAACCATGGTGAGGACAACCTTGTTCAGTTTCTCCTTCAGGCTTGCACTGGCGCTGCGCTTCTCGATCTTGCGCTTCTCGATGGCAGCGGCACGGGAAGCCAAAATGGCCTGGTTGGTCTTGTTGAACATCACAGCCATACCGGTGGGAAGCAGATAGTTACGGGCATACCCGTCCTTTACAACTACAACGTCTCCCTCTTCACCGAGGTTGACGACATCCTGATTGAGAATGATTTTCATAGGGAAAACTCCTTACTCATTACGTCTATACACAATCCAAGTCTCCGTAACACCCAACAAAGGCAGTACAAAGACAACCAGCAGGTTCACCCCGGGAATCAGAAAAGCCAGCAGGAATGTGGTTGTGACCAACCTTCCCGTATTGACGGCAAGGCCTTTTCGCAACATGAAATGTGTCACGATGGCCATACCTTGCACAGCATACAACACAGCGCTTCCCAGGGCAACCTGCAGGGACAGAGCCCTGACCAGATAGCCTGACTTGGCAAGAATCAGCAGCAATACCACAGTCCAGGAGCCGAGAAAAATCCAGATCGCAGGATCGGGAACTCTCCACTTGGAAACCCGGACGGAAAAACCGCCATCAAACCGCGCCTGATAACTCATTGCCAGGAAACTGGCAAATCCTACCAATGCCATACACAGCGGAGCCAATACGGCTCCTATCGTCAATACCGACATGTGAAACACTCCCTTGAGGGCATCCTCTGCCATCGGAAGGACTGAATCTGTCGTGCCGGAAGCCTGACCAAGAATGAGGCGGAAGGTCTCATACATTAATGAGTATACCCGCATCAACGGCTCGGTCGGCTGTGAAAACCAGATAACCACCGCGAAGGAGGCGACCACCCCGAAGAGGCAGGAAGCCAGGTAGCGGTACACTGTCCGTTGTTTTGCCATCGCGATCCATACCGCAGCAGCAACCAACAACACAGAGGGGATGAACAATCCAATCACCAACAGGATCCTTCCTTCCTCACTGCTCAAGGCGCTCCTTGAGCGAATCAACTCGGTGAGCAGTATCAAGACAGCCACCAGGATGACGGGAAGCAATTCTCCTTTGCGATCGGAAAACTTTGGGGCAAGAACCATCAAGGGAATTGTGAAGAGGAAATTGCCGACCATCATGCGGGAGAGCACATAGCTTACACCCACAGAGATCAACAGGAACTTCAGTGCTTCACGATTCTTCTGGTTCATGCTGCCCAACACAGTTTACTTCTTCTCAAACGGAAGGTACGCAAGCACGCGGGCCTTCTTGATTTCGTTGGTAACTGCTCTCTGGTGCTTGGCACAGCAACCAGTGATGCGGGCGGGCAGAATCTTTCCACGCTCGGTGATGTAGCGCCGAAGCATCTCGGGATTCTTGTAGTCGGGAGTAAGGTTTTGGGTGCAAAACTTGCAAACCTTCTTGCGGAAAGCGGGCTTTCGGCCACCCATCCGTCTGTCTCTTCCACCTTTTCCATCCATATCATTCATCATGGAATCATTATCGTCATCACGCATGCATATTTCTCCTTGCAACATCGGCTGCCCCCGGGCAGCGTTCTAGAATGGGATCTGGTCGTCGTCAAACTGCTCGGGACCGGAGATATCCATCATGGGAACTGATTCCGGCTTGGCACTTGGACGAGGGCTGTATGACCCCTGATTTCTTGCCACGTTCTGTTCGCCGTAGCTTCTCTCGCTTCTACCTTCGGTAGAACCGGGACTGGAAAGGAGCTGCAAAGAATTGACGGCAATTTCTACCCTGCTTCGACTTTGTCCGTCCTGTTCCCAGCGACTCTGTCTCAGTTCTCCGATGATTGAGACCTGCCTGCCCTTTTCCAGATACTGGTTGATGGACTCGGCACTCTTTCCAAACATCGTGCAGTCAAAAAAGTTGGCTTCATCCTCCCATCGATTGTCAGCCGTCCTCTTTCTCCGGTTGACTGCAATGGAAAAACGACAGATGGCCATACCTCCATTGGAATAACGAAGCTCGCTCTCCCTCGTAAGCCGACCCACCAACGCGACTACATTCAAGTCATTTGCCATTCTTTTGCTCCATTTCTTTTAGATTATTTCTCAGTGTTTACAAACAGGTACTTCAAAATGTTGGAGTTCAAGAGAAATCCTCGTTCGAATTCGAGGATAGTACTCGGATCTGCCTTCAATTCGAAGTAGACGTAATGTCCTTTTTCCTGTTTCTTGATGTCATAGGCCAGATATTTGACGCCCATGTCTTCCTGCTTGGTAATCTCTACCCCGGCAGTTGCAAAGGTGCTGGTCACATACTCCAGGCCAGCGTTTGTGTTCTCTTCATTTGCATTGAAGATAACGGTGAACTCATAATTTCTCATGGTTCCTCCTTACGGACTAAATGATCCGCCCACAAGAGCGGATAAAGAGGTTCTCTGAACACTACCATACTTTTCACACCAAGGTCAACAAAACCGATGCAATATCTTACAATGCCATACGTACTTGCAGAAAAAAACCGCCGGAGCGACCGACGGTTTTCTGCTTTGGTACCAAGCTAAAGATTACCAGAAAAAACTATTTATTCTTATGTCTATTTTTTCTGAGCTTTTTCTTTCTCTTATGAGTAGCAATCTTATGCTTTTTTCTTTTTCTTCCACAAGGCACTGTAGAGCTCCTTACCATCCGATTTTTTTTCAGTGTCAACCGAATCAGGGTGGTTTTGTAATTACCGTACTATTATGCGAGTATACCAAACCAAGGTCAAGGGGGATGAGCACAAAATCTCCGAACACGATTTCCATTGTAAATTGCACGGATTCGTCTTGCTCTGTTCCCACTTTCTTTCTACTATAGAGCTAGGTGGAGGTTGTATGAAGGTTCTCATCTTCGGACTGGGGATGCATGGTGGAGGTTATGCTGCTGCGTCCTATTTTCTCGACCATGGCGATGAAGTGAGGATAACAGACCTGAAGGGAGCTTGCGACTTGGGCTCCGAGATGGAGTCGCTCACGCTTCGCGGCGCCTCATGCATATCGGGAACACATCGGAGTGAAGATTTCCTCTGGGCGGACATCGTTGTCAAGAATCCCGCCATCCCACCCAATCATCCGATGCTTGCCCATGCCAGGATGGTGGTCAACGACTTTGCCTGGCTCTTCTCTTCGCCTTGGTGTGAACAGGTAAAAATCATCGGGATAACCGGGACAAAGGGAAAAACCACCACCAGTGCTGCTGTAGCGCATGTCTTGACATCCCTCGGATATGAAGCGATGCAGTGCGGCAATATGGGCATCAGCGCATTTACCGTACTCAGGGAGTGGGAACGACGGCACGAACAAGGACGAAGGCTTCCCGATTTTCTGGTTGTAGAATTCTCCTCCTGGCAAATCAGGGACTCTGTACAATCCCTGCATGGGCAGCTTCCCATCATGGAGGTTTGCGCGCTTACCAATTTTTATCCCGACCACCTCAACTCCTACGAATCCATCGAACAGTACCTTGAGGACAAACTCGAGCTGTTCACACCAAACATTCACACCGCAGTGGTCCCCGATGTCATGATGAAGCGGATTCAGATGCAGACAAAACTCGACCGCCGGCACATCAGGGGCATCGACCGATCCTGCCCGAAAGAACTGGAACAGCAACCCCATCTGCAGAGCGCCTATGCGATCCTGTTGGCGTTGGGTCTCAAATACAAGAGCATCCTCAAGGCACTGGAGAGCTTTCAGGGAGTGCCTCACCGCATCGAGCAGGTTGGAACGCTCGGCTCCATCCTGTTTGTCAATGACAGCGCTGCAACCATACCGGAGGCAGTGCATTTCTCGTATGCGAAATTCAGCTCGATGGCAGTACACTTGATCTGCGGAGGGACGGACAAGAACCTGAAAGCCGATGCCATGCTGCAAGAGGTGAAGCAAGCAAGCAGCATTTCCCTTCTGGATGGCAGCTTCACACAAAACAAGCTGCTGCCTCTTCTGCAGATGCACGGAATTGCGTACATGGGTCCATTCAAGGCCATGGGGGACGCTTTGCAGGCAAGTTTCGATGCCGCCCAAGCAAAACAGTACGAGCTCCCGGATCTGCCTCAGGCAATCCTGCTCTCACCTGGTTGCGCTTCCTTTGAACTCTTTGCCAATGAGTTCGACCGAGGCAACCAGTTCAAGAATTTGGTTGGACTCCTTCTTGAGGCTTGACCCGCCGCTTCAAATGATATCTGATGTACTCCGAAACAGCATAGATTTTCCAAGGTATGAATGCATAGACATAATCGGTTGAAGGAGTACGATAATACGCCTGGCCGCCGAAGGAGAGCTTGAACACCTCCAAACCCGCCAAATGGCTTCCCCTTCCCTTGGGACCGGGAATGCCGTACAAGTCATAGATTGCGCAACCTTTCTCACAAGCCATCCTGATTGCATAATCCTGCAACACATGAGCACAAGAGAGAGAGTCGAAGCGCAGGGAAGCCCCGTAGAGATAGACAGCCTCGAATTTGGAAAACAGCACGATGATGCCACCCACTATCTTGCGTTTTTCTGCAGCAAGCAGGAGTTTGCACTCCACATCGCCGGCCACCTTGCCATCCAGGGACAAGAGCGCTTTGATATATTTTTCCGACCGTGGGGAGAACCCGTCACGCTTGGCAGTTTCCAGATAGATTTCGTACCAACGCTTGAACGAGGCACCATCGCCGCCCCAGAGGCCCACCTCAAAAACCTGGCTGGCTTTTCGAAGGGCCCGTTTTGCTCTGTCGCGATACCCCTTCGTCACCGCTTGATACCCCCAATGCAGATCGATGCGCACAGTCCCTTCAGGCTGGACACTTTCCCTGCAGGTTCTGAAGCGGGGGCCGTTGTAGAGCATGACATTCTGATCGTTGACTTCATCGAAGGGGAGGTCGTAGCGTAACGCAAAGACAGAGGAGGGAAGCTTCTTGCGCAGGGCTTTTGCAAGCTGCTTGAGAAGCTCTCCTGTTTGAGAGGATTGCTCAGGGGCAAACGGTATATACGCCAGTTGCCAGAACGGCAGCACCTGCTTGACAAGGACCAGGAGAGAAAACTGCCTCTCTTCGTCCTCAACCTCAAAGGCATACGGCTTCCAACCGGTCCCATGCTTGACGGCAGCCCAGTAACTGCTCTGCATCACCGATCCGGCACAAACAAATTTCTTGTAATCAATCGACCGGACAACCATCGCTTCCACCTTCCCCTTATGAAACAACGGGGGCCCCCACGGCCCCCATACAGTCCATGAAATTCCTCTAGGCCATCAACCTACCGGACCATCCAGATACTGCTTGGAGGTAAGATACACTCCATCCTTTCCGATCGGCTTGCCATCGATTTTCACCACTCCTGCCTCGGTAACGATGGGCATGGAGAAAAAATGGTCGGCCTTCACATAGGGCAGAGCCTCCTTCGGAGCCTCAAAACCTTCAGGGGTGAGCATGGTACCCACTTCGAACTGTGGTGCAAACAACACCTCACAGGTGGTGTGCTCCTCGGCCTTGGGATCACTGGCTGCAAGCAGCATTCCATAACTCTTCACACCCCTGAAATTGGCAGGCTTGAGGTTGCTGACCACCACTATATGCTGGTTTTGCAACTGGTCTGCCGTGTAGTAAGGAACAATCGAGCTGACAATTGTCCTGCTCTCCTCTTCCTTCATATCGAGGGTGAGGATATACAACTTATCCCCCTGCGGGTGCTTTTCAACATTGGTAATCTTGGCAACCTTGAGAATGACTCTCTTGGCGAACTGCTCTGCCAGGCTGACCTGGTCTTCTGTGTGATCCATTTCCTTCTCCATCCTGCTGGTTTGTTCCTTCAATTTTCGCTCTTCCTGAGAACCGCTGAACCGATTTCTCAAGCTTTCAATCCGATCATCCTCCAGTTTGGTGAACAGCAATTCAGGTTGATTGAGATGCTCGATTCCTTCCACGCTACCCAAGTCGGTCCATCGGGCTTTCTCTGATCCCAGGAAAGCAAGAATACGGCTGCTCGTGGTCGGCATGTACGGCTCAACCATGATCCCCAAATCCCTGATGAGATACAGCAACGTTTTGAGCAGGCGCTCGGCCTTGGCGGGATCGCTGCTTCTCAGCTTCCAAGGCTCGCCGTCCTGGAAGGCCTTGTTGCCGATCGAGGAGAGGGCGAATATCTGACGCAGGCCTTCCCGCTCTTCAGCACGCTCCAAAAGCCCGTCGATTTCGGCTTCCTTGCCCAAGACCTGTTCCCATAATCCTTCATCAATGGAAGCAGCGAGCAAGGAGGAGGGATCGGGGTAGAACCGCTGGACGAACGTGAGGGTGCGGTTGACGAGGTTCGAAAGATTGCCGATGAGCTCCCCGTTTACCTTCTCCTGGAAATCGGCCCAGGTAAAGGTGACATCGCTCTTTTCTGGACGATTATAAAACAGATAGAAGCGCCAGACATCAGCCGGGATGCCGGTGTCCTGCACATCGTTGCCGAATATGCCGATACCATGGCTCTTGCTGAACTTCCCTCCCTCGTAGTTCAGATATTCGGTGCTGCTCATATGATGCAGCATGGTCCAATTCTCGCCGGTTGCCAGCTGGCAGGAGGGGAAAATCACCGTATGGAAGGGAATATTGTCTTTGCCGATGAACTGGAATAACTCGGTGTTCTCGGGATCCTGCCACCATCGTTTCCAATCCTGCGTTGCACTGGCGGTGATGGAGACGTAGCCGATGGGAGCATCGAACCAGACATAGAAAACCTTGTCCTCATAGCCGGGTTTGGGAACGGGGATGCCCCACTTCAAGTCGCGGGTGATGCAGCGCTCCTTCAGGCCGTCGCGAATCCATGACTTGGTGACCTGGATGGCATTGTTCGCCCAAAAACCCTCTTTACTCGCCTTCTCCATCCATCCCTCCAAAAGGGGAAGCGCTTTGGGAAGATCGATGTACAGGTGCTTGGTTTTCCTGGGAACCGGGCGGGTGCCGCACACGCCGCAGCGCGGGTTGATCAATTCAACCGGATCGAGCAGGGTCTGGCAACTGTCGCACTGGTCTCCCCTGGCCCCTTCAAAATGACAGTGGGGGCAGGTACCTTCAACGAAGCGGTCGGCAAGGAAGCGCTGGCATGAGGGACAATACAGCTGCTCAAGCTCATGCTCGCTGATATAGCCGGCCTCATCCACTTTGGTAAAAATATCCTGGACTATCCGCTTTTGTTCCTGGGTGCTCGTTCTGCCGAAATAATCGAAGCCGATAGTGAACCATGCATAAATATCGCGGTGAATTGCATGATACCTATCGCAAAGTTCCTGGGGGGTCACCCCTTCTTTCAAGGCGCGGGTCTCGGTGGCCGTACCGTACTCATCAGTACCGCAGATATACAAGGTTTCATACCCTTTTGAGCGGCAGAAACGGGCAAATACATCCGCTGAGAGCACTTGGGTCAAGTTGCCCAGATGCGGGATATTATTCACATAGGGGAGTGCGCTGGTTACGAGTCTCTTTTTCATAGGGGACATCATAGCCTTCAAAAGCGTTTATTTCAATGGCAAACCGGACATTGTCGCCAAGATTGCGACCTTGACGATACCAAGCTGAGCGGGTACATTGGTAGAGTGCTACGGCACCAACAGGAGTTATTATGGATACCATGCAGCAACCACCGAGGCCTGCGCGAAAAGTGAACAATATCAGCCCGAAGCTGGTTATCTGGATTATTGTCGCAATCGTGCTCGTCATGTTGGTTCTCAGCAGTTTCTTTGTCGTCGACCAGACTGAACAGGCGGTTGTGCTTCGCCTCGGCAAGTACAATCGTACCGTAGGTCCCGGCCTTCAGACCAAGATTCCCCTGGGGATCGAAGCCAGCTACAATGTACCTACGCAGGTCGTGCAAACCATGACCTTCGGGTATCGGACAACCACCAATGCCAGCCCGTTCTTTGGCAATACGGACTACACCAATGAGTCCTTGATGCTTACCGGTGATTTGAACATCATTGATGTGCAGTGGATCGTCCAGTACAAGATTGAGGATCCGGTAAAATGGATGTTCAACGTCGAATCGAGGGAGACCACCATTCGCGACATCAGCCAGAGCGTCATGAACAAACTGGTCGGAGACCTTCCCATCCTCGCGGTCATGACCAGTCAGCGGACACGCATCGAGGTTGAAGCCCAAGACAACATGCAAAAATTGTTTGACACCTTCGGCTTGGGAGTGCGGGTCGTCACCGTAAAGCTGCAGAACATCGTACCACCGATGGGTCAGGTGCAGGATGCCTTTGAGGATGTCAACAAGGCAATCCAGGACATGAACCGCCTGATCAACGAAGGCAAGCAGAACTACAATAAGATCATTCCTTCGGCCCGCGGTGAAGCCAACCAGATCATCCAGGTGGCGGAAGGCTATGCAAGCGAGCGTGTCAACCAGGCAACCGGTGACGTGGCGCGCTTCAACAGCGTTCGTGAAGCGTATGAGAAGAACAAGGATATTACTCGCACCCGCCTCTACATTGAAGCCATGGAGTCGATCATCAACCCAACCGGCGAAGGTTCGGTGACCTTGGTTGATAAGAACCTGGCCAACTTCCTCCCGGTCCAAATGCTTGAAGGAGGTGCAAAATGAAGGCGAATACCAACAAGAAACTTATCACCACCTTGGTTGTTGTAGTGGTATTTGTAGTGATATTCATCCTGCTTGGGCCTTTCTACATCCTCTATGAAGGCCAGCAGTCGGTTATCACCCGCTTCGGGAAAATCGTGAACGCAGAGCAAGAGTCAGGCCTGAAGTTCAAGATGCCGCTCATCGACAATGTGATCATCTACCCAAAGAAAATTCTCAGCTGGGATGGAGCCGCACAGCGCATTCCCACCAAGGAAAATCAGTTCATCTGGGTCGATACCACGGCCCGTTGGAGAATCTCCGACCCGGCAAAATACTATGAGACAGTGAACACCGTCAATAATGGTATTTCCAGGCTCAACGACATCCTGGACTCTTCGATTCGTACCATCATCAGTGAGAACTACCTCAACGAGGCAGTGCGAAACACCAACCAGATCAACTCGATGACAGTCGAGGAACAGGTCCAAAGCTTGGATGTGGAGAGCAACGAGGATGCTGAAACGTTGAGAAACCTGACAGTCACCCAGTCGAGGCAGGAGACCATCTCCATCGGCCGTGATGGATTGTCAACGATGATGTTCAATCAGGCCAAGCCGTTCACCGATGGCTTTGGCATTGAGCTGATTGACATTGTTGTCCGCCAGATCCGATACAGCGACGACTTGACCGAGAGTGTATACCAGAGGATGATCAAGGAACGAAATCAGATCGCCGAGGCATACCGCTCCTATGGACGCGGCCAGCTCGCCCAGTGGCAGGGTAAGACCGAGAGCGAACAACGCCAGATTCTTTCCGCCGCGTATGCGACCAGTGAGACAATCAAGGGTATCGCAGATGCGCGTGCAGCAGAGATTTATGCAGAGGCCTATGAAGCCGATCCTGAGTTCTTCGAGCTGTGGAGAACCTTGGAGTCCTATCGAAAGACCATTCCGGCACTCAACAAGATCCTGAGCACGGATATGCAGTATTTCGATATTCTCTATGGGAAAGAGTCTCAGTAGCCCCTGGTATTCGCAGTATTTGGAGGAAGGGAGAATACCCCTTCCTCTTTTTATGCCCTCCTGCTACACTCTCGCTCATGAGAGAGCGAGCGTGCATCATCTTCGACTTTGATGGAACCCTCTACCCCATCGCACCCTACGACAGCGAGCAGCGCCTGATCCGAAGGGTTGCAGCCTCGAAGGGCACACTCTTCAGGCAGAGGGCAAAACGCTTTATCGCTCAAGACCAAGCAGGCAGGCTCATTGATGATGCATTCCACAAGCGATATGCGCATCTGGTACGAACAGCAACACCTTCGATGATCGATGAGGTAGCCCGCGACCTTTCCTTGTTTCTCAGCGAAGAGGACATCAAGGCATTGGCCGCACTCAGATGCAGGGCAGACCTTGCCATATTGACCTGCGGGACGGAGAACCTCGTCGAGTCCTTCCTGCAGCACATCGGCCTTCGTGAGCACTTTTTCCTTATTCGAGGCAAGCGCTTGGTCTGGGATGAGATGGGAAGGACCCATATGGTTGTAGATATCGATACGCCGGAGGCAAAGGCTGAAGCCTTGACGCACCTGAGGCCTCTGTACCGGATAATCGTGGCTGTAGGGGACGGGCCCACCGATAGGCCCATGCTGCAAGCATCGGATTTGGGCCTGATCATCGATTGGAACCAGAACAATCGGGCTTACCCCTTTGAGACCCACTACAGCCTTGAATCCATCTGTGCACGACTTTTGGTCTACCTTGAGAGTGCTTGATCGGCCAAGTTGACGGCAAGCCGATAGGCATGGCGCAACACGAAGAGGGCAAGCACAAACAGGATTGCCGCAAAATAGATGAACGGAAGATCGAGCAGGACAGGGAGAATCAAGAAACCCGCCGCCACCACTTCCAAGACAAAGGAGAGTCCCAGCCCGATCAAGCCGTTGGTGTTGCTCTTCATAGCCTGCTGCGCCAAAGTCCAATCGAGCTTTGGATTATGGTAATCGATGCAAAGATGCAGTGTAGCGGCCAAAAGGATCAAGCAGAGGGAGAGCGGAGCCATCCAAACAAGGTGAAACAGGCTCACCTTGAAAAACGAGAGGGACAGGCTCAGGTATATCAGATTCGGAATTCCCACCAGACAGAAGTGAAAGAGCAGCTTTGCCTGTACGTATACACTTGCCGGTACAGGATAGAGTCGGTCAAAAACGAACATCCGGCCCTGTCTGGAGACGCTTGTGGAGCTGAGCATTCCAAGATTGGCCACCAACAGCATGGTCAAAAACACCAACTGCTCAAAAAAAGGAAAAGCTGTAAGGACCTCGGCCATACCAGCCATCTCATCCATCACCCCGGTCAGCATATAGACGAGTATCAGGATGACAGGGATGAAAAGTTCTCCCACGAGTTCGAAAAGAAAGCTGGAATTCGACCTGATGACTACCAGTTCCCGTTTGAACAATGCGGCCATCTGGCTGTTCGCCTTGAATGCAATTTCCTTTCGACGGCGGCTGCGCGTACTTTGGTTGCTCAATAGTTTCGAGAGATTTGTCTGATAGGTGCGGACCACCACCAAGCAGGTCACCAGCAGCACAGCTCCGTTGATGGCGGTCACCAACAATACCGAGGAGCCTGAAAATAGCTGTGCTGCCTGCAAGCTGAACAGCGGCAATTGCTTCTGCAGGGTTTTTAGAATCGGAGCCAAGGTGACCATCATGGACTCGTATTGAAAGTCCAGCAGGGAGTCCTGGCCGAGATTTCTGGTAAAAGCGGCACTGAGGCCCACGATGAAAAGGACCATCAAGACCATGGGGGCCGTCTCTTCAAGAAACCGGAATCGCTTGCCTCTGCTTGCACGGATGATTGCGATTGCAAAGAGAACCGAGCAGCAGAGCGGAAGCATCGGGCCGAGAAGCAGATAGGGAAGAGAAGCAAGTACGTAGTATAGGGAGAAGCCCTGGATGAATACGCCCACCACCAGTGCAGGAAGGGTTAAAAACCAGTAGAGCGGTGCATAATGCAGATAGAGAAGAATCAAGCGGCTTATTGCGGTGGAGGCATCCCCCACCTTCAGGGTTCGCACCAAAAGGATGTCCTTTGCGGTATAGAGAAAATCATGGATGGAGGTGAAGCTGAACAACAGCAAAACAATGAAGGATAAGGCGGATGCGACAAACAACCCCAAAAGCGGCTCTTCAACCAATATGCCCAGCGTCTGGTAACTATAGTAGTTCAGGCCAAGGAGCAACGAGAAGTAGATGAACATGATTATGAGCATCAAAGCTATCAAAGCCGTGAGCAGAGGGGACCTGCTGCCTTTTCTTTTAAAACTCAACCGCTCGAGGGCGCTGGTGATGGGCTTGTTTCCAAGCCAATATGCTTGTACCAACAAGCGTATGGTTTTCCAGTTCATGAGGGTGTTCCTTCTTCGGTCAACTCCAGGAAGAGTTGCTCCAAGTTCTCGGTCCCCTCCCCCTTGTTTGCCTGCAGCTGCTCGAAGCTCCCGCTGTATAGCAGCTTTCCCTCCTTGATGATTCCCAGCGTATCGCAGAGTTGCTGGGCAACCTCCAACACGTGAGTGGAAAAAAACACGGTGTTGCCCGCCTTTGCATACTCCTTGAGCAACTGCTTGAGAATGAACGAGGCTTTCGGATCGAGGCCTACCATCGGTTCATCCAGGATAAGAAGCTTGGGAGAAGGCAGCAAGGCGGCGATAACCGAAAGCTTTTGCTTCATGCCGTGTGAGTAACTGGAAATCTGATCGGAAAGTACATCGGAGAGCAGCAGCCTCTTTGCCAGTTCGTCGATGCGGTTTTTTCGTTCATGCCGATCAATCTCATAGATGTCCGCTATGAACGCAAGGTGTTCCAAGGCAGTCATCCGCTCATAGAAGACCGGCTCGTCGGGAACATAACCGATATCCTGCTTGTACGCGAGGGCATCGCTGCCGCTGTTTTTCCCGTCAAAGAGGATCGTCCCCTGGTCGGGTTTCAAAAGTCCGACCAACATTTTGATCGTAGTGCTTTTCCCTGCCCCATTCGGACCGAGAAAACCGAAAATCTGCCCGCTTTCAACACAAAGAGAGAGATTATCCACTGCATTCTTCTTCTGATTGCCATATCGTTTATAGAGATTTTTGCATTCCAACATGAGTGCAGTATAGAAGGGAACCGTACATTTGACAAGTTCTATTTCGATATTTTTCGAATTAGTTTTTATGAATATTCATTCATCATTATTCCCTGTTATTTTGTTTTTTCTGCATATTCCTTGATTATATAGAATATTTATGCAAAAACCTCTTGTCATTCTTGGTACTCTTTACTACACTGCTTCCAGATTGAACTTACCGAGCAGGGAGAAATAGCATGAACAAGGAAAAAATCATTCTTGCGTATAGCGGAGGACTCGATACCTCCGTAATCCTCAAGTGGCTGGCCAACAAGGGCTTCGATGTCATCGCCTATGTTGCGAACGTCGGACAGAACGAGGATTTTGCCGCCATCGAGAAAAAAGCATTGGCTACCGGTGCATCCAAAGTCTATGTTGAGGACCTGCGCAAGGCTCTGGTAACCGATTACATATTCCCTGCATTGAAGGCAAATACCATCTATGAAGGCACCTATATGCTGGGAACCTCGCTGGCCAGGCCGATCATCGCCAAGCGCCAGATTGAAATCGCCCGCAAGGAAGGCACCGTCTATGTGGCACACGGGGCAACCGGAAAGGGAAACGACCAAGTTCGTTTTGAGTTCGGCTACTACATGAACATGCCTGAAGTGAAAATAATCAGCCCCTGGAAGGATCCCGAATGGCTTTCCCAGTTCGAGGGAAGAAGCGATATGATCGCCTATGCCCAAAAGTATGGCATTCCCATCAAGGCATCGACCAAGAAGCCGTACAGCGAGGATGAGAACCTGATCCATATCAGTCATGAGGCAGGTATTCTGGAAGATCCCTCAAAGCGGTGCGAAGAGGACGTATTCAGCCTGACACTCAGCCCCCAAAAGGCTGCCGACAAGGAAACCCTGCTGAAGATCGAGTTCAAGGACGGCATTCCCGTCTCTGTATCCGATGAAGAGGATCACACATGTGTCACCGATCCGCTGCAGATGATTCTGTATCTGAACAAGCTCGGCCACGATAATGCCATAGGCCGGGTGGATATGGTGGAGAACCGCTATATCGGCATCAAGAGCCGTGGCGTATACGAGACACCGGGCTGTGAGATCCTTTGGAAGGCACACCACAACCTGGAGGGCATCACCATGGACAAGGAAGTGATGCACCTGCGTGATTCGCTGATGCCCAAGTACGCCGAGCTTATTTACAACGGCTATTGGGGGGCCCCGGAGTTTGAGATGCTCACTGCCGCCTTCGAACAGAGCCAGAAGAACGTCACCGGCACCAGCAAGGTTGTTCTCTACAAAGGCAATGTCATTTTCGCCGGGGTCTCAAGCCCTGTCTCCCTCTACAATGAGGCGCTCGGGTCCATGGACAAGGCAGGAGGGTACCAGCCGGTGGATTGCAAGGGATTCATCAACATCAACGCCATCAGGCTTATGGCAAGCGCCAAACGGGATGCACAGTAAGCAGCGGGCCGCCTCCGATGGAGGCGGCTTTCCTGGACCGACTGAATTTTTGCATGCTACAATAGGATGGTGAGGAGTAGTCATGGATGACAGGGCATACTTGGTGCAAGCAGTAGAGAAAGCACGTGAGACGATGCATCAAAACCTGGGAGGGCCCTTTGGCGCCTTGTTGGTGGATCATCTGGGCGAAGTGTTTGTTGACTCCAACACGGTTTTGGGCAGCAACGATCCTACGGCCCATGCCGAGGTGAATGTAATCAGGCAGGCCTGCAAGAAGAAAGGAACCCACGACCTGAGCGGTTGCATACTCTATACCACCTGTTACCCCTGCCCCATGTGCCTGTCAGCCTGCATTTGGGCGAACATCAAGGAAGTGTATTATGGATGCACCCCGCAGGACGCCCAAGCCATCGGATTCCGCGATGATTTCATCTATCGGTACATCAAAGCAGGATGCAGTGATGCTTCCGTCCTTGCGCTGCATCCAAGCAATCGACAAGCCTGCCTTCCCCTCTTTGAAGAGTATGCCGCCCTGGAGAAAGAACTCTATTGATCCGAAGGCTGCCCTCTACTGCAGTTCCTGATAGTGTTCGATGCCCAAAGCCAGGATGTCATGGATATGTTCATCGTTCAGTCGGTACAAGACATTGCGCCCGTCTTTGCGGAACCGCACCAAACGGCAAGCCCTCAGCAACTTCAATTGCTGACTGATGGTGCTTTGCTGCATCCCGAGCTCCTCGCTGATGGCATTCACCCCCCGCTCACCCTGTTCGAGGAGGAAGAGGATTTTCAGGCGGGTGGGATCGCCGAAGACTTTGAAGAAATCGGCTATGTCCACGATTTCCTCTTCCAAGGGGAGAACTATCTCATTTGTTGAATTGTCTGTAGTATGCATGCAACCAGTATAGAGTGAGCAAGCAGAAATGAAAAGTAAAGGTTTCATGGCCGCTGTATTTCCAAAACCGGGAATATACGGTACATTTTTGACACATCGTCCGTGACCGTAAGCCGAAAAATCTCCCTGATTTTCGAAACTATAAGCAACAGACCCCCTTAAGGAGGCAGGTATATGGATATTCAGAAAGAAGCTGCCAAGCTTGTACTTGGCGACAAGGAAGTGGACCTCACCGTCATCACGGACAATATGGGAGGAAAATCGATTGATATCACCTCCCTGCGCAAGCAGACCGGGTTCATAACCTATGACCCCGGTTTTGTGAACACTGGATCCTGCATGAGCTCCATCTGCTTTGTGGATGGAGAACAGGGCATCCTTCGCTATCGCGGCTACGATATCGAGGACCTTGTGGAGCATTGCGATTTCGTCGAGGTTGCGTACCTGCTCATCAAAGGCGAGCTTCCCACCCTCGCCCAACGGCATACCTATGCGGAAATGCTCAACCGCCACTCCCTGCTGCATGTGGATATGCGCAACTTCTTCCGAGATTATCCGCAGGAGGCGCATCCCATGTCGATTCTCTCGGCCATGGTCGCTTCACTTTCGGCTTTCTATCCCGAACTTGAGGATGCCGATCCTGAAGAAAACGTCGACCTCACCGTCAGCCGGCTGCTTTCAAAAATGAGAACCATCGCAGCATTCAGTTATCGTCAGATGAACGGTCTCGATTTCGTCGATCCTTCCTACAAGTTCTCCTATTGTGAAAACTTCCTCAATATGCTGTTTCACACGCCTGTCAATGCCTATGTTCCCGATCCTTTACATGTAAAAGCCCTGAACATCCTTTTGATTCTCCATGCCGACCATGAACAGAACTGCTCCACCAGTGCAGTACGCCTTGTGGCAAGCAGTGAAGCAAACCTGTACGCCTCGGTGGCAGCCGGCTGTTGCGCCTTGTGGGGCAGTAAACACGGGGGAGCAAACCAAGCCGTCATGCAGATGCTCAATCAGATTTACACCGAGGGCTTGAGCATTGAAAAAGTCATTGAGATGGCAAAGAGCAAGGAGACACCCTTCCTGTTGTATGGATTCGGACACAGGGTGTACAAGACCTACGACCCCCGGGCAAAGATTGCTAAGAACTTATGCCAGCAGATATTGGGAGCCGACAGCCAGACCGATCCCCTGCTGCAGATTGCAATCGAACTTGAGCAGGCGGCCTTGAAGGACCCGTATTTCATTGAACGCAATCTCTATCCCAATGTAGACTTCTATACCGGCATCATTTTCCACGCCATGGGAATTCCCGAATCGATGTTCACCGTGCTGTTTGCCATGGGCAGGCTTCCCGGCTGGATCGCCCACTGGCTTGAATGGAGACATGATCCGTATCAGAAAATCGGCAGGCCCAGACAAGTCTACTCCGGCCCCCATGTGCGCAAGGTGGTACCGCTTGAGGACCGATAATGCCTTGATTTTCGATTTCAATGGTACGCTGTTCTGGGATTCCGAGTATCATCGACAAGCCTGGAACAGCGTTTCAATGCAGTACCGGAAAAAACCATTATCCCTTGAGGAAAGCCACTACCTCAATGGTCGAACCAATGCCGAGACCATCACGTACCTGTCGGGGTATCTGCCCGGTACAGCGGAATTGGAAAGGCTGAGTGAAGAGAAAGAGCTGATCTATCAACACATCTGCATGGACAATCAGCCGCTTCACCTTGCTCCGGGCTTCTTGGGTTTGGCAGCCAGGGCCAAGGCGCTTGGGGTTCCCATGGCCATTGCCACCAGTGCAGGCAAGTCCAACATAGAACGCTACAAGCTTTGGTTCGGCCTGTGCGATATCATCGACGAGGACTTGATCATCTACGACGACGGAGTGCGCAAAGGAAAACCCGAGCCGGATATCTATCTCGATGCTTGCAGAGCCCTGGGCATTGAACCTGCCTTGTGTACCGTGTTCGAGGACACAAGAGCCGGCATTCTTTCAGCCAAGGGTGCAGGTATTGGGAGCATCTGGGCGGTGGCAAGCCCGGGAAGCGACCGGGACACACTACAGGCCATGGACGGTGTCCATGGCCTGCTTGAAGACTTTTCCTACTATCCCCTACAGTAAGGCAACCAGTTCTTGGCCGAAAGCCTGCGTCCCGACGAGATTGGCTGCCCGCCCTTCCTTGATCATCGCCTGATAAAAATCCGAGGTGACACTGCCCTTGGCGATTGCCTTGCCTACGGCACTACTGATTATGGCAGCAGCTTCATCCCATCCCAGATACTGGAGCATCATCACCGCCGACAGAACCAGGGAAAGCGGATTCACCATATCCTTGCCCGCAATATCGGGAGCCGTCCCGTGGGTGGCTTCAAAAATTGCATAGCCAGTCTGGTAATTGATGTTTGCTCCCGGTGCGATTCCGATACCACCGACTTCGGCTGCCAAGGCATCGGAGACATAATCGCCGTTGAGATTCAGCGTCGCTATCACGTCGTATGCCTCAGGCTTGAGCAAAATGTTCTGCAAGAAGGCATCGCAGATGCAATCCTGGATATAAAGAGGTTCACAATCCTTGCGGGGGATGAAAACACGCTTTTTCTCATCCAGCCGGGCCCCGAACTCCCGCTTGGCAAGCTCATAGCCCCAAGCATTGAAGCCGCCTTCGGTAAACTTCATGATGTTGCCCTTGTGCACCAAGGTTACACTGCGTCGCTTGTGCTCCAAAGCATAGGAGATGGCGGCCCTGATCAAGCGTTCACTGCCCTCGCGGCTCACCGGCTTTATACCCAGGGCGCTGCTTTGGGGAAAGCGTATCTTCTTCACTCCCATTTCGGTGGAGAGGAAATCCAAGACCTTTTGGACATCACTGCTCCCGGCCTCCCACTCGATGCCCGCATAGATGTCCTCGGTATTCTCCCGAAACACAACCATGTCGACTTTCTCTGGATGTTTTACGGGTGAGGGAACACCGGCAAAATACTCAATAGGCCTGAGGCAGACATAGAGGTCCAAGCTCTGGCGCAGTGCCACATTCAACGACCTGACGCCCTTTCCTACCGGAGTAGTCAGCGGTCCCTTGATGGCAACTTTGTAGGTATCGACCGCTTCCAAGGTTTCGTCGGGCAGATAGGAGCCTAATCTGTCCATGGCTTTCTGGCCGGCCAACACCTCAAGAAAGTGTATCGATCGCCTTCCTTGGTACGCCTTCTGCACCGCATGGGCGACTACAGCTTTCATTACAGCTGTAATCTCGGGCCCTACGCCATCCCCTTCGATGAAAGGGATGGTTACCTGATCGGGTACTGCAAGCCTGCCGTTCTCAATGCTGATTGCTGTATTCATCAGTTTCTCTCCTTGAGGATGTTCAGCAAGCCGCCGCTGATGAGCATGCTGCGCTGTTCGTCGGTGATATCGCATCGAAGGACGATTTCGGTGCTCTTTGTCTTGTTCTTGAGCACCACTTCACGTCCTTTGATCTGTTCCTTCACATTCTCCAACAACAGTTCATCGTTTGCTTCGAACTTTGCATAATCATCCTCGTTCACGAAGGTCAGCGGGATGATGCCGAAATTGCAGAGGTTGTTTTGGTGGATGCGCTCGATGGAGACGGCGATGACGGCCTTCACCCCGAGGTACATCGGGCAGATGGCGGCATGCTCTCGGCTGGAGCCCTGTCCATAGGATGCACCGGCTACAATGAAGTTGTCTTTGCCCCGATCCTGATTCTCGATGCATCGTTGGCTGAAATGCTCGTCGATCGGTTCAAAGACGTATTTGGAATACACCGGGATATTCGAACGATACTTCAGGCGGCTTCCTGCCGGCATGATGTGGTCGGTGGTGATCTTATCTCCCACCTTGATGGTGACATACCCCTCCAAATCATCCTTCAGGGCGGTATTTTTGGGAGGATCGCCGATATTGGGCCCTCGGAAAATCTGGACGTTCGAACCGTCTTTTGGAGGGAATATGAACATGGAGTCATCCAGGAGGAACTGCGTCGGATGAACAACCTCGGGGTATTTTATTCCATGATCGGAAAGCGGATCGGTAAAGACCCCGGTGATGGCAGCCAAGGCTGCCGTTTCCGGGCTGACCAGATAGACTTGTCCGCTTTTTGTTCCGCTCCGGCCTTCAAAATTTCGGTTGCTCGTCCTCAGGCTCACCCCATCGGTTCCCGGACTCTGGTGGTTGCCGATGCAAAAGCCACAGGCGCTTTCCAGGATGCGTGCACCGCTTTGGATGAACTTGGTAAGAGAGCCGTCCTTGCTGAGCATCAAGAAGACCTCACGGCTGCCGGGGGCTATTCCCAGGCTCACATGGTCGGCAACCGTGTGCCCGTCCAGAATGTCGGCAACTTTTTTCATATCTGCATAGCTGGAATTTGTGCAAGACCCGATGAGCACCTGGTCCACCCGCTTGCCTGCAAGCTTCGAGACGTTTTCGATATTTCCCGGTGAGTGCGGACACGCCATTTTCGGTTCGAGCTTTGACAGGTCAATCTCAAAAAGCCCGTCATAGACGGCATCATCATCAGCGGACAAGGCAACCCAATCCTTCTCCCTGCCCTGGGCTTTGAGGAAGAAACGTGTCTTCTCATCGGATGGGAAAATACTGGTGGTAACCCCGCACTCTGCACCCATATTGCAGATGGTGGAACGCTCGGGAACCTCAAGGGTGGCAACCCCGTCGCCGGTATATTCGAAAATGCAATTCACATTGCCTTTCACCCCGTATCGTTCAAGAACGGTAAGGATCACATCCTTTGCAGCAACCCAGGGGCGCAGCTTGCCGGTGAGCCTGATTTCGATGACCTTCGGGCTGATGAGATGGAAGGCTCCTCCTGCCATTGCGACTGCAACATCGAGCCCTCCGGCTCCGATGGCGATCATGCCAATGCCGCCTCCGGTTGGAGTGTGGCTGTCGCTTCCCAGCAGGGTCTTGCCGGGCTTTCCGAAGCGCTCGAGATGCACTTGATGGCAGATGCCATTGCCCGGCCGGGAGAAAATGACTCCCTTGGCTGCTGCAACGGTTTGCAGATAGCGATGGTCGTCGGCATTTTCAAAGCCGACTTGGATGGTGTTGTGGTCGACATAGCTCACTGCCAGCTCGTTCTGCACCCGGTTCAGTCCCATAGCTTCGAATTGGAGATAGGCCATGGTCCCTGTAGCATCCTGGGTCAGTGTCTGATCGATAAGGATGCCGATTGGTTTCCCTGCCTCAAGCGTTCCTTCCTTCAGGTGTGAAAACAGAATCTTTTCCGTCAGCGTCTTGCCCATACCCAACTCCTTGTTCAGATGATAAGGCTATTGTATACGAATCAACGGGTCTGTGTAAAACCTATTGCTTCCTTCGCTGCCACACTGCTGCAACCGCCATCTCGATGCCAACCAGCACCAGGGCCGCGAGGGCAACAATGAAAAGCAGCCGTGAAAAGGAGAGTTTCTCGTAGATATACCCTCCCCCGACAGCTCCCATGATGGTTCCGATGGTCAGCAGCACTTCATGGATGATCATCCGCTGGGAGCGGTTGATGCTGCCGCTCGCCCCATGGAACATGCTCTGGTCGTAGGCGAAGGCAAAGAGAAAGCCGAAGACCAAAAAGAAGAAGGCATAGGAAAGTGGCTTGGTGAAACCGGTTGCCAGGAGGCAGGACAAGGCAAAGAGAATCTGGACCAGAAAAATGTAGCGTTTCTTGAAGTGCCAGAACTCAAGCCTTCCAAGAGCAAGAAAGGAGAGACAGGTCGCCACCCCGCGGATGAGAAGCAACAATCCAGTTTCACTTTCACTGATTTTCAGCTCATCCTGGGCATAGAGGGGGAAAATGGTAAGGATGATGCTCATGCCGCTGTACAGAGCCATGATGCCGGTCCATGCATAGAATCTGAGCGGAGTGCTCTGATCAACCTTCTCGTTGGCATTGTTCTCCAAGTGCTCGCTCTGTACGGCACGAATACCGGGAACCAATGCACTGCTGATGAAAATAATGAGAAAGACACATGCGAACAACAGCACCGAGACATAGAACGGCATCACGGTGGACACCTCAACCAGAAGCCCTGCTATATAGGAGCTTATGCCGACACCGAACGACCAGGAGAAATTGAAGGCATTCGCCACCCGGTTCAGGCTTGCTCCCTCCTTTCCCCGGGAAAACCATCCTTCGATCTGCGGCCACAGCAGGCTCATGAAGCCTCCATAGAGTGCGAGGGCGAGATAGGCTACCGGCAACGATTTCGTAGTGACAAAGAGGAATACGGCAACAGCCATCCCTGCAAGAGAAAGCTGGACCAGATGGCGTGGTCGGAAGTGGATGGTATATGGGGCAAGGAGGATGCAGAAGATCAGATAGGTGGCGGGACTGATGGAAGCGGCCAGCCCTATACCGTCGGCACCGAGGGAAAACACCTGTCTGAGGTGGTACACGAGGGCGAGGTTGACCATGGCAATGGTCAGCTGTGCAAGGAAGGATGCGATGTTCAGGACCCAGAATTGGATCGTGTCTGTTTTTTGCGGTGAAAAATACATGCTTGGCTCCAGATGGTGATGCGTGCACTGTATAGCGAACAGTGATTCTTGCGCAAGCAGGGAAAAAAGGCTACTGTAGGGTATGAAC
>NZ_DJGW01000059.1:0-13414 GCF_002432845.1 Sphaerochaeta sp. UBA5836 | reverse complement strand
ATGCTGCGTTTTGAGATAAAAAAAGTACACTTATGGACAGTTGTCCACAGGTGTACTTTGTTATTTTGTTCTATTATAAGAACTTAATGCCTAAAATTTTACCGGCGATCGGAATCGAACCGATACGGATTACTCATCCATCAGATTTTGAGTCTGACGTGTCTACCAATTTCACCACGCCGGCATCAGCGAGAACCATGCTACCAAATCCGTTTGGAAAAAGCAACACAGTTTACAAAAAATAGCGGCAGATTGTCTTTTCAATGTAATTGCTTTAGAGTAGAACGTACTCGGAGGGAATTGTGAAGAGTCCTAAAACATTCTTGGTCATGCTTCTCTTACTTTGTATGACCGTTTCCAATTTGACAGGCAAGGATGCAGATGACATCCTCAGTGCCGACCTTCCTATTGCCTATGGTGATGCACAATTCAGACAGCGTATACTTGAGCGAACCAAAGGGGAACGGTCTCCCGTAGGGTTGGTGCTCAGCGGCGGGTCCGCCCGTGCTTTCGCCCATATCGGAGTATTGAAATACCTTGAGGAGCAGGATATCGTCGTTGATTTCATTATCAGCAACTCGATGGGCAGCATCGTAGGCCTGATGTACGCGGCGGGTCTCTCCCCCGACCAGATTCTCCAAAGCATCACCGGGGTTTCCATACAAAGTCTCTTCGATACAACCCTGCCTTTACAAGGCGGTTTTTTGGACTCTTCCCGCTTCCTGGCCAAGGTAGCCTCCATACTCGGACCCGACTTGCAGCTGGAGAATCTTCCCATTCCCATCATTGTGATTAATGAGGATTTGGTGACAAAACGCCAGATTCATATCAGCGAGGGCGATTACTACAGGGTACTCAGGGGCAGCTATGCACTTCCTGTTTACTTCCCTCCGGTAGAGTATCGCGGGCACCTGCTGCTTGACGGCGGTGTAACCAATATTGTTCCCGTCGACTTGGCATATGAATATTCCGATTCGGTTATCGTCTCTACAACCTTCTACGATGTGGATACCTTGAACCTCAAGAATCCGTTGACCGTGCTGAATGTTTCCCTGGACATTGGAAAACGAAGAAGGGGAGTGGAAGAGCTCAAGAGGTCCCTCGACAAAGTCATCTGGATTCGAAACGATGTCGAGGATGTCTCCTTCATGGAGTTTTCCAAGGCGGATTATCTTTCTCAAAAAGGGTATGAATCCGCAAAACTGCAGGCAGAAGGCCTTTCCGAAGTCTATAAGAGTGGAATCAGTGCAGAGCTGCTGGAGTTGAGGCTGCAGCTCCAGGAAAAATTACAGGCCAGCAAAGAACAGTATGACTTGTTCAGTCAGGTACCGGTGAATATTCCATCGCACCTGCTCGGCTTGGGCTTGGATAGTGATTTTTCCGACTTCGATACCTCTGCCCTCAAGGATGATATGACTCTTGGTCTGAAGTATATATGGAAGTCAGGGAACCTCTCCCTGTCTGCCAATGCCGGCTACGCCTTGAATTTCGTTACCAATGATCATTTTGGCGCAGTTCCTGTAGTGAGGACCCAAGTCGATTATCACTTGCTGAAGCATGTCAAGGCTACGGGGTATGCCTCCCTTCTGTTTGATGTTGCAAAAAAAGCTCCGATCCTCTCTTTTGGAGCGGTGCTTGAAGGCAGGCTCTTTACACTGCAGAACAAGCTGAGACTCGGCTTGATGCAGTCCTTCGAACAGATGAGCAATTACAAGAACAGCTCGTATACCGATTCCTGGAATGATACTTCGTATCTCTATACGGTTCGCTTGGAAGGCCTGTTGGCAGACCAGAAGAATCAAATCTGGAACTTCACTGACACGTCTCTTGCCTTTTCCTACCAGATTCTCGGTGATTACTCGGTCAATCGGTCGTTCCTCTCCGCCAGGGCTGAATCGGAACTTGTGCAAAGTCGATGGGACATGTTTGCTTCAGTAGAAAGCTACGCGCGTTTTGCCTTGGATGGCAACGGGGATGTCCCCTTCTTTACCAGCGACGGTTTCAGGACAACCAATACCCTGATCAAGGCACAAGGCCACAATTTGAGTCTCTCGGCCAATCCTGCCAATCATCTGGTTGGACTCAACTTTTCCTTGGGATATCGACCAAAATCCTTCAGGCCGACCATGGCCGAGTTGTTCATATTCCAGGACTCCTCATTGGCGATCTATTCCGATTTGATTTGGTATCGGAACAGCTTTATGCCGGCTCTCTCATTGGGTTTGGAAATGCAGACCGACATATCCCTGCTCGGTATCCGCACCCTTCCTTTCACGGTGTATGGTGGTTGGGATCAGAGTGTGAATACCTTTGTTTGGGGATTCTACTTCAACGTAATCTTCTAGTTCTGGTCCTATTCGAGGTTGTGCTCCCTGATGTACTGCAAATCCGCTTCAGTCAAGTCTGTATTGGGCAGTCGTTCTTCTTCATCCTCTTGCTTTCGCTTTTTTTGCTTGAGCGGCTTGCTGGGACGGGCGGCAAACCCTTCCAAGATTTCTGAATCCTGAGCAGCGAAGGTCCCCTCAAGCGGCTTGGGCATCCTGCCTGAAGCCACATTCACGGGATCTGCATCGATTTCCTTGGCAGTCTTGAGCCTGGTTTCAGCTGCTTCGAGCTTGTCCAGCAGGTGCTGGATATGCTGTTGCTTCATGCCGGAGGTATTGGAGAAGCGAGCCTCGAGCGCTCGCCTAAGCATGTCGATTGCAGCCTGCACCTGTCCGTAGTGGATGAGTACCTGGGCATAGTGTACATACGGTTCGGGAAACCGGGGATTTTTCTGTATGAGATCGGAAAAGAGTTCGTCGGCCTGTTCCCAATTGCCTTGCAGGATGTACAGCCATCCACGATTGTCCCTGATGCCGGGGCTTGAGTTCTCCATCTCAGCTGATTCATCCAACAATGCTTTCGCCTTGGACAAATCTCCTTTTTCCAACGCGTAGGTGGTGTAGTTGATGAAAAGGTTCTTGTCANNCGGTACCCACTTTCATAGACCTGATCGACAGTCTGGATTGCTTTTTGCAAGTCTCCATCCATCCAGTAAGCCATGCTGAGCATAGTCTTGGCGATATTGTCCAAATTGGGGTCCTTGCCGGTTGACGACTGTAGATACTGTTCCAGTATTGCTTTTCCTTCTGTTGCATCACCTTTCTGGAGGAACATGCTTGCCGATGTGACGACGAAGGATTTCTGGAGCCCAGCCTTGATGGCTTTTCGATAGAGAGGCCAGGCCTGGTCCCAGTCCTGTTGATTCTCACTGGTGATTTTCCGGTTGGCTTTCACATAATAAAAAACACTTCGTTTCAGATAGATGATTCCGAGAATATAGAGTGCAAGCAAGAGGATTTTGCTGTAGGTGGGGATGGCAAGTGTAAAAACAATGATTGTAACCAGCACAGACATCCAAAGTCCCCAATTGGTTTTTCGTTTCATGCGTATCGACCTCCCTTATACGTTTGTACTCTACAAGGATTGGACAGTGGTTGCAAGAGAGGTTTGTTTGCCGTATCGTATCGGTATGGAAGAGAGAGATATTCTGGTACACGCCTGTTGCGGTCCCTGCAGTACAGCCAGCATCGAGCGTTTGGTCGGCGAGGGTTGGAAGCCTGTGCTGTACTTCTCAAACAGCAATATTTTCCCCCAAGAGGAAGCGCAAAAGCGGTATGAGGCTCTCCTTGAGGTTGCCCAAGCGTACCAGCTTGAGGTGATTGCCGAGCACTACGACCATGAGAGCTGGCTTGCTTCCATCAAAGGGCATGAGGGCGAACGTGAAGGTGGTTTGCGCTGTGCGAAGTGCTTTGCCTACAACCTTGCCCAAGCTGCAAGCAAAGCCCGGCAGCTCGGATATTCCCATTTTACAACCACGTTGACGGTGAGCCGGTTCAAGAACAGCAGCCTGATTTTCTCAGTTGGAAAACAGTTTGAGGGGTTTGAATGCATCGATTTCAAGAAACAGGGCGGCTTTGACAAAAGTGTGAAGCTGACAAAGGAGCTGGGAATCTACCGACAACATTACTGCGGGTGTGAATTCAGCATGCGGTAATGTACTTTGCCTCTCCTCTGTTCTGATGATATACTCATCTGCCAAGGGGGATGAATATGTTGAGAAAGCTGCTTAAGTTTTTCACTGGCAGACTGTTCATCTCCTTTGTCCTGATTTCGCTGCAGATCTGGATTCTGGTCACTATTTTCTCATTCGCCCAAAACAGTACCCTCTGGATTCAATTTCTTTCAGCCTTATCAATTCTCATGACCTTGGTTGTGGTCACCCGCGACCTCAATCCCGCCTACAAGATTGGTTGGATGCTTATTTTCATGTCGATTCCTGTCTATGGCGGTCTGTTCTACCTGTTTTTTGGAAACAGGAAACTCAATGCCAGTCTTCGGGCAAGGTTGGAAAAGCTCAACATTTTCTACCAAAAAGGAGTAGAGGGTGGGACCTACAGCGAGCTCTTGCCGATGAAAGCACTGTCCAGCTACTCTCCAACGCTGGCGCGGCAGGCGCAGTACATTGCAAACATCACCGGCTTTCCTGTCTGGGGCAATACCGAAGTAGAGTATTTCAGTTCAGGGGAGGCATGGGTGCTGGATGTCCTGTCTGAGATGAGAAAGGCAAAGTCTTTCATTTTCATGGAGTTTTTCATCATCAGCGAGGGGGAAGTCTGGGACTCTTTCCTCTCGGTCCTGCTTGAAAAGCAGAAGATGGGCGTAAGAGTCTGCCTGATGTACGACGATGTCGGTTCCATTTTCGACATACCCTCCCATTTCGACCGCCGGCTTCGGTCCCTTGGCCTGGAGGTGGTCGCTTTCAATCCGCTTCGAGCCCACCTGAACAGCAAGCTGAACAGCCGCGACCATCGCAAGGTCCTGGTGATCGACGGCAACATTGGGTACACGGGCGGCATGAACATCGCCGATGAGTATGCCAACCGAAAGTTGAAATTCGGTCATTGGAAGGATACTGCAGTCAAGCTGCGAGGCGATGCCGTGTGGAGCCTTTCGCAGATGTTTCTTCAACTTTGGGCCTTCTCGACCGGGGAATCCGAGGACTTTGCCAAGCACAGGCCCACCCTGGCCGCAAAAACCGATGGCTTTGTGCAGCCGTTTGCAGACAATCCACTGGACAACGAGAATGTGGCCGAGAATGCCTACATCCAGATCATCAACATGGCCAAGCGGTATGTGTGGATCACCACCCCCTATTTGGTGCTGGACAATGAGATGCTGACCGCCCTCAAGATTGCATCGCAAAGCGGGGTGGATGTGAGAATCATCACACCCCATATGCCGGACAAGTGGTATGTCTTTGCGGTGACCCGGGAGAATTATCGTCCGTTGCTTGAAGCCGGAGTGAAAATTTATGAGTATACGCCAGGCTTTTTTCATGCAAAAATGTTTGTCAGCGACGACAGGGTGGCCATCATCGGAACGATCAACATGGATTATCGGTCCTTTTATCTGCACTTTGAGAACGGGGTCGCCTTGTATGGTTCTTCGGTGATTCGCAAGGTGCATGAGGATATTGCGCACACTCTGGCGATCAGTGAACAGATATCGCTTGCGCATATGAAGAACCGGCCATGGCATGTACGGCTGGCTGGATTGATTCTCAAAATTGCTGCACCGCTGATGTAGGAGGAGTGATGAGGTTCTTAAATTACGGATCCGTGAACATCGATTTGATTTTTACCGTCGATCATATTGTCAAGGGAGGGGAGACACTGCAAAGCACCTCTCTTACGCGAAGTGCCGGAGGCAAGGGAGCCAATCAGAGTGCAGCCTTGGCCAAGGCAGGTGCAACGGTTTTCCATGCAGGAAAGGTGGGCCGGGACGGTGACTTCTTGTTGCAGCTGCTGACTTCCTATGGTGTCGATGTCTCTCACATCCGCACCTATGACGGAGCGACCGGACAAGCCCTGATACAGCTGGATGCAAACAAACAGAATGCAATCATTCTCTACAGCGGCGGCAATGGTGCCATCGCCACGGATGAAATCGACCAGACTCTGGAACATTTCGGGTTCGGCGATGTACTGGTGCTTCAGAATGAGATCGTCCATATCGATTACCTGATCAAAAATGCAAAGCGACGGGGAATGAAGGTCTGCATGAATGTGGCTCCCTTCGATCCTTCGGCCCTCTCCCTTCCGCTCGAGCTGATCGATATCCTTGTTGTCAATGAGATTGAGGGTGCTGGTCTTGCCGATATGCGACAAACGTCCGATTACAAAGCCATCCTGGAGAGGCTGGTGACTCGATACCCCGCTTCTGAAATCCTGCTCACCATCGGCAAGCAGGGGTGTTGGTATGCTTTCAAGGATTTGAGGGTTCATCACGACATCTATGATACCCCCGTTGTCGATACCACTGCCGCCGGTGATACCTTCATCGGATATTATCTGGCTTCGATCGCCCGGGGCTGCTCGATTCGCCAAGCATTGCAATATGCCAGCAAGGCGGCAGGCCTTGCCGTTTCCCGCCCGGGGGCCATGGCTTCGATACCCCTTGCCGAAGAGGTGTTTTCCTAAAACCAAGGAATTTGAAGGCATGATGGAGATGGTGCCTATGGCAGCTTCAGGTGCCCAACAGTTGCAGGTGGGTTTTCCTGTAGGCGGACGGACTGGTTCCGGTGGATTGCTTGAATCGCTTGGAGAAGTGGAACTCCGAACAGAATTGGAGCTTGTCTGCAATCTCTTTGACCGATAGGTTTGTACTGGTGAGCAAGGCTCTTGCTGCCTCAAGCTGCAGGTTGGAGTAGTATTGCATCGGGGTGGTGTTCATCCGTTTTTTGAAAAGGCGGACGAAGTAGGAGTGGTCTAGCTGTACATGGTTCGCAATCATCTGCAGATCGACCTTGTCAAAGACATGGCGCTGCATATAGCGGATGGCTTTCTCCAGGCGGATGTTCTCTCCCTTTACTTCCTCGACTCTTGTTCCGGCGGAGAGGTTGTACAAAAGTCCGAGCACCTGATGGCAGGCACTGATGCGAAGCTCCCTGGTCTGGCTCAAACCCTTGTCCCTCACTTCCTCGAAGAAGAAGCGCCAGTTTGTCCCCACTTTGATAGGGTTCATGGTCTCAAGGCGTCGGGCCAGCTCGAGCTCCTCGGGACAATACAGGAGCGTGGCGTAGTAGGTAAGGCTTTCCTCAATATTTGCTTCGATGCTGTGGATGGTTTCGCCGGTGGTGACGAACAGCGAACCGGGGGAGATTGCGTAGCGGTTGTGGGCATTGGAAAATGTTCCACTGCCGCTGACAAAGTAGTGCAGCTCGAATTGGCCCTTCTCGTGGCTGTGCACCCGCTGGTGCCACAAGAGTTCCTGTTGTTCATGCATCTGAAAGACAAAAACTGCGTCCAATAGTTCCATAAGTCAATAATACATATGTTTTTCCAATCTTGTCTATGGTAATGCGCTCTCTGGTGGAGGATGCTGTAGCAAAGGAGACAGGGTAATATGCAAGTTGTTGCAGGAATTGATACTGGAACCCAGAGTACCAAGGTGCTCTGTTATGACGTGGATACGAAGCGCGTTCTGCTGACCGTGAGCGCGTCTCACCAGATGTTCAGCTCGGATGACGGGACGCGTGAGCAAGAAGCCGTATGGTACCTGGATGCCATCAGGTCCTGTTTCGACCAAATCGATCCGGCCATCAAGAGAGCGATTGTCGGCATCGGTGTCTCTGCTCAGCAGCACGGCTTCGTTCCCGTAGGAAAAAACGGGGAAGTGCTTGCACCGGTCAAGCTCTGGTGCGACACCTCTACAAAGGCTCAGTGTGATGAACTGACAGAAAGGCTCGGGGGAGAGGACCGGGTATTCTCCCTGCTGGGGAACCAGATTCTTCCAGGCTACACGCTTTCCAAGATCTTGCATCTCAAGCAGCATCGCAAGGATGCATATGACAAGCTTGCACACATTCTGCTGCCCCATGACTATATCAACTACTATCTCACCGGCGAGTATACCTCTGAGGCCGGTGATGCTTCGGGTACCGCCTTCTTCGATGTCGAGCACAAGAGGTACAGCCGTGAGGTTCTCGAGGCTGTCGATGATTCACGTGATCTGTACAGCATGCTGCCTCCCTTGGTGGAAGCCGGCCAAAGCTGTGGCAGGGTGCAGCCTTCCACGGCCAAGGAACTGGGGATTCCGGTCGGTATTCCCGTCTCCTGCGGGGCAGGTGACAATATGGCAGGCGCCATCGGAACCGGATGCGTCGGCAAGGGTGATCTTACCATGAGCATGGGAACCAGCGGGACGCTGTTCGGGTACAGCGACAGCTGCATCACCGACCGAAAAGGCCGTCTGGCGGCTTTCTGCTCTTCCACCGGCGGGTACCTGCCGCTGTTGTGTACGATGAACTGCACCATTACAACCGAATCGGTTCGTTCGTTGTTCGGCTACGACGTCAAGCAGCTCGACCAACTGGCAGCACAGGCCCCGATCGGGTGTGAAGGGGTTACCATGTTGCCCTTCTTCAACGGTGAGCGCGTTCCCAACCTGCCCCATGGCAAGGGTGTGATAGCCGGTCTGGACATGAGCAACATGAAAGTGCAGAACATTGCCCGGTCAGCCCTGGAAAGTTCCATCTATGCAATGAAGGGTGGACTTGATGCTTTTGGCGAGCTTGGCTTTGTTCCACAGCGTATTATTCTGACCGGAGGTGGGGCAAAGAGTCCCATCTGGCGCCAAATCGCCTGTGATGTCATGCAGTTGCCGCTTGCTGTTCCCATGGTTTCAGAGAGTGCAGCTTTCGGTGCCGCCCTGCAGGCCCTGTGGACGGTGGAGGGATCGAGAATTGTGGATCTTGCCAAGGAGCATGTGCTCTTTGACGAGTCGAAGTCATGTACACCGGATAAGGGAGCGGGCGAACAGTATGAAGTTGCCTATACCCGCTATCAAGCGTATGTTGAGGCGATGACGCCTCTGTTTGCATAGGAGGATACAATGCAGTATTTTGTTGGAGAACAAGAGTATTTTAAAGGAATTGGCAAGATTCAGTTCGAGGGAAAGGGCAGCAGGAACCCTTTGGCTTTTAAATATTACGACGCAAAGAAGGTGATCGCCGGCAAGACGATGGAAGAGCACCTGCGTTTTGCAACCGCCTATTGGCACAGCTTCTGCGCCGATGGCACCGACCCGTTCGGCAATGCCACCATCGATTTCCCCTTCCGCAAGGCTGACAAGTATGCGAATGCCATCGCCAAGGCCGATGCTGCATTCGAATTCTTCACCAAGCTGGGAACCCCGTTCTACTGCTTCCATGACATCGATGCATCCCCCGATCATGAAGTGGCGGCGGAGTATGAGAAGACCTACCAGAAAATTGCGGATGAGTTGCTCGCCCGCCAGAAGGCAAGCGGGGTCAAACTACTTTGGAATACGGCCAATGTGTTCTCACACCCCAACTATATGAATGGTGCGGCGACCAATCCTGATTTCAATGTAGTAGCGCGTGCCGCCGTACAGGTGAAGAACAGCCTTGATGTGAACGTCAAGCTCGGCGGGTCAAACTATGTGTTCTGGGGCGGTCGTGAGGGCTACATGAGCCTGCTCAACACCGATATGAAGCGCGAGCAGGAGCATCTTGCACGCTTCTTGTCCATGGCCAGGGACTATGGGCGCAGCATCGGATTCAAGGGAACCTTCCTCATTGAACCCAAGCCGATGGAACCGACCAAGCACCAGTATGACTACGATGCCGCCACAACCATCGGATTTTTGAAGAATTGGGGTCTGGAGAAGGATTTCAAGTGCAATATTGAAGCCAACCACGCAACACTGGCCGGTCATACGTTCAGTCATGATTTGCAGGTTTGCGCCGACAACGGCATGCTTGGCAGCGTCGATGCCAACCAAGGCGATTCAATCAACGGCTGGGATACCGATGAGTTCCCGACCAACGTGTACGAGACCACCCAGGCGATGCTGGTGATCTTGAGAAACGGCGGGCTTGGCAATGGCGGTTTGAACTTCGATGCGAAAAGAAGGCGCAATTCCACCGATCTTGAGGACTTGTTCATCGCCCATATCGGCGGTATGGACAGCTTCGCCCTTGGTCTTGAAGTAGCCCAGAAGATTCTTGAGGACGGCGTTCTCGACTCCTTCGTAAAGGAACGCTATAGCTCCTTCGATACGGGAGACGGCAAGAAGTTTGAGGAAGGCAAGCTCGGTTTGGCCGACCTGGCCAAACTCGGACACGCTGTCAAGATTGAGAAGAAGAGCGGAAAGCAGGAGTATCTGAACAACCTGCTGAACTCCTATCTTTTTGGTTAAGAGAGCAGCGGGGTTAGGACGACGTAACAAAGCGCGCTGGTCATAACCGAGAGTGAAGAGGTGAAGGAGGCAAGTTTTCCCTGGTCGGAAATCTTTTCGGTGAAAGCCACCGAGCTGGTCGAGATCGGGGAGAACACCGCCAGAGCCAAGGTGAAGCGGATGACCTGGCTGAACTGGGTGTGTTTGATGATGAAATATGCAAACACCGTTGCCAGGCCGTAACGGATGATGAGCAGCACGAATGATTTCTTGATCCAGCCTTTTTGGAACCGAATGTCCAGCATGAACCCGATCATCAACATGGCAATGATCGGGTTTGCTTTTCCGATGGTCTGCATCCAATCCTGGAAAAAGCGTGGAAGGGTGAAATCTGCAAAGGAGAGGCTGATCATGATCAGGTAGGTGATGAAAGGCGCCGAGGTGAACAGTTTCGTCAGCAAATCCTTGGTGTTTGGTTTTGTTCCTCCAGCCGTGGTGGAAGCCAACGAGTAGGTGAAGCCTGTGGTCATCAGGGCATTTCCCAAGTCAAATAGTGAGGCCGCCACCAGAGCCGGCGGGCCGTAGAGGGCTTGGACAAAAGGGAAGGAGAAGTTTCCTACGTTGTAGGTTGAGCCGCACAGCAGCGCATATCCTTTCAAGCCGTTTGACTCTTTTCTCATGCTGAGGTAGGAGAACACCATCAGCACTACATTTGCCAGGATCCCATAGAGGATGAGAACCAGCAGCGAATAGTCGAGTTTGAACGTGTTGAAGCTTGCCACGATCGCTGCCGGCAAGGTGATGTTCAAGGTGATTTTTGAGAGGGTTGCACCTTCTCTCTCACTGAAGAGCCCGATCCTCTTGAGTACGTTGGCAAGGGCGATCAGAAAAAGGAAAAGAGCAACCTGTAACAATGATTGCGCCATACGGTGCATCCTATCTTCTCTTCTGGGGAGAATACAAGTGGATTTTGGTTCAACTTTGCAGAAAGGCCAAGTCTTGGTCTGTCAGCGTAAGGTCGGCGCCTCCCAAGGTATCGGTGATTTGTTCAATCCTGCTGGATCCTGCAATGGCAATCGTCGGATTTCGCTGGCTGGTCAGATAGGCCATCGTAATGGCTGCAGGGCTTGCTTGGAGCTGCTCGCTCAATGCTTGTACCTTGGGAGCCAGGGCGAGATTTTCCTTGGTGAGGAATCTGCGTTTTGCAGTCTCGCTGAGGGCAGCCTCCCTGCCTGAGAGCAGCTTTGAGAACAAGCCCTTTGCCTGGGGTGCAAAGCACATCACCGGCATCTGTTCCTTCTCATACCACAGCCGCTGTTCCTCGGTCATGCACACCAGGGTGTCGTCCCCCCAGCTTTCAGGGGTGCAGTGTGCCAGGCTCCATTGGATTTCACTGATTGTAAACGGTGTTTTGCCATGAGCTTTCGCCCAAACGTTGGCTGCTTCGATGCGTTCCGTCCTCCAGTTGGAGACACCCAGGTGCTTGACCAGCTTCTTGTCGATCAAGAGGGATGCAAGGTCTATGATTTCATCGCCGCCCATCGAGGGGTTGTCCCGGTGGAAGAACCAGATATCCAGGCAATCGGTTTTCAGTTGCTCCAAGCTTCGGCTGATGTCCAGCATCATGTCCTTCTCGTTGATTCGGCTGCGGTGCATGTCCTCCTTGTAGGGATGGCATCCCTTGGATGCTACTATGACTTGGCCGTGCAGGTTGTTTGTACGAAGCCACTTGCCCAGCACCTGTTCGCTGGTCGATGGGCCTCCTGTCTTCTCCTGCCCGTAGATAAGGGCGGTGTCGAGCAGGTTGCCTCCCTTCTGATAGTAGATATCGAGTTGCTGCATTGCAGTCTGTTCGCTGATGGATGCTCCATAGTGATCACAGCCAAGGGCTATCCGGGCAAGGCGCTTGCCGAAAAAGTCGAGGTATTTCATTAGATCTCAATTCCCAGGAATCGCTTGACCAGGATTCCGATCACAAACGATACGGCGGCAACACCAAGGCTGATGAGTGTCATTTCCAAAAAGCGTTTGCCGAAGGGGAGGTCCTTGGCAATCGAGGTATAGTAGGTGAACAGCATGATGATGACCACCACCACGACAAGCATGAGAACCAGGGCATGGACATAACTCTCCAAAAGCAGATAGGGAAGGACCATGAATGCAACGGTGAAGAGGTAGGCGATACCGGTGTACATGCTGCTCTTTGCAGCATTCTTGTCACCGCTGTTCTTTGCCGAGAGATACTCGCTCGAGGCCATGGACAGGGTTGCCGATATTCCGGTGATCAAACCGGAGAGGGCGATGAGGCTGGTGTTCTGCAAGGCAAAGGTTAGGCCTGCCAAGGTACCGGAGAGTTCGACGAGGGCGTCGCTGAGTCCGAGCACCATGGATCCGATATATTGGAGCCGCTCCTCGTCAAGCATGTCAAGCAGCTCTTGTTCGTGCCGGTCCTCATCCTCGGCAATCTGTTTTGCCTGTGGTACTTCAGCAATAAGGGCGGAGTAGCCTTTGCTGGCCTTGTCCTCTCCTCTTTCCATTTTTTTCAGGACGAAGGTATAGCCGAGCAGCATGGCGAGGATGCTGTAAAACCATGCCTTGATTTTGTTGGGTTTTACTTGTTTTCCCGTCATCTTCTCCCAGATTTTGGCATGCCTGAGTTCTTCTTCGCCGATTCGGCGCAAAATTTCGCTATTGTGCTCATCCTTCACACGTTTGGCGAGATTCTGATAGATGAGATGTTCGGTCAGCTCTCCCCGCTGGAGAGCGAGGAGGACCAACATGGTCTTCCGGCTCACTTGTTTTTGCTGCATTGCGCTTGCTCCCTCAGCCAAGTATATCCACCCTGTTTGGTTTTGGAAATAGCTTTGCTTGACCGCACCGGTTTCTCTCTGTAGTATTGACGGAGGGCTCAGGAGGAGACATGGATGCAAACTACGAGGATCTGATCAAGATTTTTGCTTCAACAACAGATGTGAATGACATGCAGAAGCTGCTGGAAGAGATGTTGACTCCCAATGAGCTCAAGGATCTGCGGCTCAGGTGGAATCTGATGAAGGATTTGTACAAGGGGCTGCCCCAGCGCGAGATTGCTGCCTCCTATGGCATATCCTTGTGCAAGATAACCCGGGGGTCGAAGATATTGAAGCAAAAGGATTCGTATTGCAAAAAG